>NZ_JARAMM010000020.1:0-68463 GCF_028807335.1 Sulfitobacter sp. PR48
GATCACATTGCTGCGCTCACATCAGGGCGCCAGCGGCAAAATCCGTCTCGCGCGGGTGGGCGACAATGAATGTCAACACGACCTAGCGGCGGTTGATGGCCCATCCCAACAACAGGCACAGGGCGGCCGAGCTTGCAAAGGACAGGGTCAGAAGCGCCGGGCTGCCTGTGTAATTCTCGCTGATCAGGGTGCCGACGGGTATCGAGATGGCGGTGGACAATGCGCCCACCACGGCGGCACCAAGCCCGGCAATATGGCCCAGGGGTTCCATGGCCAGGGCGTTGAGATTGCCGAAAAGCAGCCCCATGCAGAAAAAGTTGAACACCAGCCAGGCGATGAAAAGGCCAAAGGGCGGCAGCCCGCCGGTGGCCAGCGCCAGCAGGCCAAAGGCGCCACCCCCGAGAATGACCCCGGTCAGCGCGATGTTGGACAGAAACCGCATCCCGAGCCGTTCGACCAGGGCGGAGTTCACGATGGCGGCGACCCCGATGGAGAAGGCGCCGGCCGCAAACCAGAGCGTGAAGGACAGACCGGTATCATAGGTGGTCTGGAATATCTGCTGCGCCAGGCTGAGATAGGCCATGAAAGGCCCGAAGATCATCCCGGCGCAGACCGTATAGCCGATGGCGGCGGGGGTGGTCAGGATCGTCTTTACCCCCGCGATCAGGTTGCCGACCGACAGCGGGCGACGGGCCGGGACCGGCAGGGTTTCGACCTGGCGCAGGGTGAACCAGATCCAGGTCACGCCCGCCATGACCAGCAAGAGGGTAAAGGTGGCACGCCAGCCGGAATAGGAGATCAGGATCTGCCCGATGCTGGGGGCAATGGCGGGCACCAGGATGAAAACCGCCATGACAAAGGACATGATCCGCGCCATCTGCCGGCCCGCATAGCCGTCGCGCACGATGGCCACGGCGATAATCCGGGGGCCGGACATGCCGATGCCCTGCAGCAGACGCCCCGCCAGCATGACCTCGAAACTGCGCGACAGCAGGCACATCAGCGTGCCGATGCAGAACACGATATAGCTGATGTGAATCACCGGCTTGCGCCCGTAACTGTCCGACAGTGGCCCGACCAGCAGCTGCCCCACCGCAAATCCGGCAAACAGGACCGAGATGATCAGATGCCCGTCCAGCGGGTCGGAATGGCCCAGATCGCTTGCGATCAGCACCAGCGCGGCCAGCATGATGTCGGTGGTCAGCGCAACCAGCGAGATCATCAGGGCGGTCAGGACAATGAATTCGACGAGGGAAGGGGCTGGTTTCGAAAATTTCATGCCTGTCTTTCGCCCAACCGGCCCGCCTGTGCAATGCTCAACATCCCAGATGCATCACATCTTCGTGCCGACCGTTGGCGGAACGCCCTGCAGGGCCGGTAGGGCATTCCTGACTGTCGCCCCCCTGCGACACCACGTACACTCTTGAGAAGTTGAATGTTTAGGGGTGTTTCTATATTCGTTCTAAAAAGAACAGGATCCCTGGTGCCTTGCCGGGGGTCGTGACTGCCAGGACTGGAGCGGCGCATGGACTATACAACAAAGCTGGATGAGGCGATTGCGCGTCTGCACGAAGAGGGTCGCTACCGGACGTTCATCGACATCGAGCGGCGCAACGGCCAGTTCCCCCATGCGATCTGGACACGGCCTGACGGGGCCGAACGGGACATCACCGTCTGGTGCGGCAACGACTATCTTGGCATGGGGCAGAACCCCGTCGTTCTGGAAGCCATGCAAGAGGCCTTGCAGGCCACCGGCGCAGGCTCGGGCGGGACGCGCAATATTTCCGGCACCACGGTCTATCACAAGCGGCTGGAAGCGGAGCTTGCCGATCTGCACGGCAAGGAAGGCGCGTTGCTCTTTACCTCTGCCTATATTGCCAACGACGCCACCCTGTCGACGCTGCCCAAGCTGTTTCCCGGCCTGATCATCTATTCCGACGCGCTGAATCATGCCTCGATGATCGAGGGGGTGCGCCGCAATGGCGGCGCAAAACGGATCTTCCGGCACAATGATGTGGACCATCTGCGCCAGCTTCTGGAGGCTGACGATCCGGCAGCCCCCAAGCTGATCGCCTTTGAATCGATCTATTCGATGGATGGTGATTTTGGCCCGATCGAGGCGATCTGCGACCTGGCGGATGAATTCGGCGCGCTCACATACATCGACGAAGTGCATGCCGTGGGCATGTATGGCCCGCGCGGGGCCGGGGTTGCGGAACGCGACCGGCTGATGCACCGGCTGGACATCATCAACGGCACGCTGGCCAAGGCATTTGGCGTCATGGGCGGCTATATCGCGGCCTCTGCCAAGATGTGCGATGCGATCCGGTCCTATGCGCCCGGCTTTATCTTTACCACCTCGCTGCCGCCTGCGATTGCGGCGGGTGCCGCGGCCTCGGTCGCCTATCTCAAACGCGCGACCGATCTGCGCGAAAAGCACCAGCAACAGGCCAAGGTATTGAAACTGCGGCTGAAAGGCCTCGGCCTGCCGATCATCGACCACGGCAGCCATATCGTGCCCGTGATGGTGGGCAACCCGGTCCATACCAAGCTGTTGTCGGACATGCTGCTGGAAGATCACGGCATCTATGTGCAGCCGATCAACTATCCCACCGTGCCGCGCGGCACGGAGCGGCTGCGCTTTACCCCGTCACCGGTTCACGGCCCGCGGGAAATGGATGCACTGGTACATGCGATGGACGGTTTGTGGTCGCATTGTGCGCTGAATCGTGCCGAAGCCGCTGGGTAAGCAGCAAAAACTCGTATTCCCCGTTGCCTTGTGTTAGTTTTGACTTAACAAAAGGTCAGACTCGAATCGGCTGCACGATATCGGGTTAAGGCTGCAGGCATAGAAACTACGGGGCATGGTTTATGATCGGGCGTTGGTCCTCCAAGGTCATAGAAGACGAGATAGTTGAACCCAAAGGGTTTGACGACTTTGACCTTCGCCTGGGAGATGTGATGCGCGGTGAACGCGCCACAATGGGCAAGTCCCTGCTGGATGTTCAGCGGGAATTGCGGATCAAGGCCTCCTATATCGCTGCCATCGAGAATGCCGATCCGGATGCCTTTGACACACCCGGTTTCATCGCCGGTTACGTGCGGTCCTATGCACGCTACCTGAACATGGACCCCGACAAGGCCTTTACCTCCTTTTGCGCCGAATCCGGTTTCGCTGTGGCGCATGGCATGTCTGCCGAAGCCTCGGTGATCAAGAAACCCAGCTTTGAAGAACGTCGCAAACGCCCGTCCGAAGCGGATCTTTTCGCGCGTCCGAACACGCCTTTCACACCTGTTGCGGACAGTATCCTCAGCCGCATCGAACCCTCTGCCGTGGGGTCGATGCTGGTGCTTGTCGTGCTGATCGGTGCCATCGGCTTTGGCGGGTGGAGCGTTTTGCAGGAAGTGCAGCGCGTGCAGGTCGCGCCGGTGGATCAGACCCCGGTTGTCCTGTCCGATCTTGATCCGCTTGACGGCGCCCTGTCAGCAGCGCCCGAGATCGGCGGTTCCGCAGATGCGCCGGACGCTATCGAGGCGCCCCGCGCCGATGCGCTGGACCGTCTCTATCGCCCGCAGGCGCTGGATGTGCCGGTACTGGTCGCCCGCGATGCCCCGATTTCCACCATTGATCCGCGTTCGGTCGGGAATTTCCCGGACCTGTCCACCATCGGGTCACCTGCCGTGATCCAGACCGCCGAACTGACGCTGGATGCCGAGCCGGGGGCCGCCGGCTCTCCGGGTGGCGCTGTCCCGCAGGTTGTGGAAGGTGCTGCAGGGACCGTGCGCATGGTTGCCGCCTATCCGTCCTGGGTGCGTGTGACCGCTGCAAATGGCTCCGTCATCTTTGAAAAGGTGATGAACAAGGGCGATACCTACGATATTCCCGCCACGGAAGAGCCGCCAACCCTGCGCACGGGCGAATCCGGTGCGCTGTATTTCGCGCTGGCGGATGCCTGTGTCGGTCCGGTGGGCGCACGCGGTGCGATCACATCGAACCTGCCGCTGCATCACGAAGCGCTTGCCGAACTTTACGCACCGGTTGACCCGACCAAGGAGCAGCCGCTGAGCCGGATGTTCGCCGACCTCGCGGGCAGCGACATCGACCCGGCCGTGCTGGCGGCGATGCCCTGCCAGACCCGGTAGAACAACGGGCTGCCCCCATTGCGAAGGGGCGGCCGAGTGTCTAGGTTCCCCTTGAATTCGCAACCCCCGGGAAGCCGTAATGTCGCTCAACCACATCCGTCCATGGCGCAATATCTACCGTCGTAAAAGCCGTCAGATCATGGTGGGCAATGTGCCCGTCGGGGGTGACGCGCCGATCACCGTCCAGACCATGACCAATACGCTGACCACGGACGTGAAGGCGACGATTGCTCAGGTGCAGGCGGCGGCGGATGCGGGGGCGGATATCGTGCGCATCTCGGTCCCGGATGAGGCATCGTCCAAGGCGCTGCGGCAGATCGTGCCGGAGGTTTCCGTGCCGATCGTGGCCGACATCCATTTCCACTACAAACGCGGGATCGAGGCGGCAGAGGCGGGTGCGGCCTGCCTGCGCATCAACCCCGGCAACATCGGTGACGAAAAGCGCGTGCGCGAGGTCATCAAGGCCGCGCGCGACCACAATTGTTCGATCCGCATCGGGGTGAATGCCGGCTCGCTTGAGCGGCACCTGCTGGAGAAATACGGCGAACCCTGTCCCGATGCGATGGTGGAAAGCGGTCTGGACCACATCAAGATCTTGCAGGACAACGATTTTCACGAATTCAAGATCAGCTGCAAGGCCTCTGACGTCTTCATGGCTGCCGCCGCCTATCAGCAGCTTGCCGAGGCCACGGATGCGCCCATTCACCTTGGCATCACGGAGGCGGGGGGCCTGACCTCCGGCACCATCAAATCGGCCATCGGGCTGGGCAACCTGCTGTGGATGGGCATCGGCGACACAATCCGCGTCAGCCTCTCCGCCGACCCGGTGGAAGAGGTCAAGGTCGGCTATGAAATCCTGAAGTCGCTGGGCCTGCGGCACCGGGGTGTGAACATCATTTCCTGCCCCAGCTGCGCGCGCCAGGGTTTTGACGTGATCAAGACTGTCGAGGCGCTGGAAAAGCGGCTGGAACACATCAAGACGCCCATGAGCCTCAGCATCATCGGCTGTGTGGTCAACGGCCCCGGCGAGGCGCTGATGACCGATGTGGGCTTTACCGGCGGCGGGGCGGGTTCCGGCATGGTCTATCTTGCCGGCAAGCAGAGCCACAAGCTGGGCAATGACGGCATGATCGAACATATCGTCGAACAGGTGGAAAAACGCGCCGCCGAGATCGAAGCCCAAGAGGTCAGGGCGGCGGAATAATCAGTCCAGGTAACGCGGCAGGACTACCGCGGGGATATGGCCCCGCAGGATCATGCCGGGCAGCACGTAAAAGGGCAGATCCGTCATCCCCAGCCTGTCCGCCAGTGCAGCAGACGCCGGATCGCGCGTGTCATGCAGGATGAACTCCGCCTGATAATCATTTGATATCGTTTCCAGTTCATCCGCAGCCCTTGCGCATTCGGCACAATCCGCGCCGATGAACAGGGCAATCTGCCGACCGCCGAGGATCTCGGGCGCCAGGGCCTGCAAAAGCCTCAGATCGTCGTCAATCTCTTGCCGGATTTCCTGCGCTGCGGGGTTTGGCCGGTTCAGCGCGCGGTCCACGATCTTCGGCTCAGCCAGCAGCAGCGCCCGGACCTCGGCGCCAAAGGCGGCACGTTCGGCGGCGGTCAGGTTGAAAATATCCGTTTCCGCCCAGCCGGGACCAGCCGCCAGAAAGGCGGCCAGCATCAGTGCATTGCGCAAGGGTCAGCCCCGTTTGTCGTCCACGATGGCGCGCATCTGGTCATAGGGCAGATAGCCGCGCAGCATTTCGTCATGCACCACAAAGGTCGGGGTGCCGGAAATCTGCAGCGTCTGCGCCAGGGCGCGGGTCTGCGCGATCTCCTGCGTCACCTCTTCGCTGTCCATCCGCGCCTCGATGGCATCCGCGTCCAGATCCAGCGTTTCCGCAATCCGGCGCATCGCCGGAACAGTGATGGAGCCGCTATAGGCCATCAGCGCATCGTTCATCGCCTTGTAGGCATCGCCGCCCTCGACCTGTTTGGTCGCGATGGCAAAGCGCGAGGCAAGCACGGAATCCTCGCCCAGAATCGGCAGTTCCTTGACGATAATCCGGATATTTCCGTCTGTTTCCAGCAGCTTGGCCACCTCACCATGGGCGCGTTTGCAATAGCCGCAGCGGTAATCCAGGAATTCGACCAGCGTGATGTCGCCCTCCGGATTGCCGCCAACCCAGGAATAGCCATCGTCAAAGATCGCCGCGGCATTGTCGGAAACCATGTTCACATCGGCCTGGGCCTGGGCTTCGGCCTCGCGGCTTTGCAGCAGCTCCACCGCTTCCATGATCACTTCGGGGTTGTCCATCAGATAGGCGCGCACCTCGGCCCGGAACTGCGCGCGCTCCGCCTCTGTCAGTTCGGTCAGGTCCATGGCGCTGGCAGGCAGGGCCAGGGCGGCGGCAAGGACGACGGCTGAGACAGGGGCGAACAGGCGGGGCATCATGGCAAATCTTTCCTAGGGGCGCGGGTTGACGGCGCACCGATGACAGGGTGAAACGTTGCGCAACATTAGGAGCAAGCCCATGCGAAGTTCAACCCGGTCGGCCGTCGATCCCTTTATTGTGATGGATGTGATGCAGGCCGCCTCGGCGGCAGAGGCCGCAGGCCGTCACATCATCCATATGGAAGTCGGCCAGCCCGGCACCGGCGCACCCCGGGGGGCGGTATCGGCACTGGGGCAGGCGATGGATCGGGGTGCGCTTGGCTATACCGTCGCGCTGGGGCTGCCCGCGCTGCGCGCGCGCATCGCGCAGATGTATGGTGAATGGTACAATGTCGATCTCGATCCGGGCCGGGTGGTGATCACGCCGGGCTCTTCGGGGGCCTTTATCCTGGCTTTCACCGCGCTTTTCGATACCGGCGACCGGGTTGGCATCGGCGCGCCGGGCTATCCCAGTTACCGCCAGATCCTCAAGGCGCTGGCATTGGAACCGGTTGACCTGCCCACATCGCCCGAGAACCGCTATCAGCCTGTTCCGGCTGATTTTTCCGGCATGGACCTGGCGGGGCTGATGGTCGCTTCGCCGGCCAATCCTACCGGCACCATGCTGGACCGCGACGCGATTGCGGCGCTGGTCGGGGCCTGCGATGCGGCGGGCACCTCCTTTATCTCGGACGAGATCTATCACGGCATCGAATATGACAAGAAGGCGGTCACCGCGCTGGAGGTCACCGACGACTGCTATGTGATCAATTCCTTTTCCAAGTATTTTTCCATGACCGGCTGGCGCGTAGGCTGGATGGTGGTGCCCGAGGATCATGTGCGGGTCATCGAACGCATCGCGCAGAACATGTTCATCTGTGCGCCCCATGCCAGCCAGATCGCAGCACTGGCCGCAATGGACTGCGATGCGGAACTGCAGGGCAACATGGATGTCTACCGCGCCAACCGCACCCTGATGCTGGAGGGGCTGACCGAGGCCGGGTTCACCAGGATCGCCCCGCCGGACGGCGCTTTCTATGTCTATGCCGATGTGTCCGACCTGACCGATGACAGCCGCAGCTTTGCCGCCGAGATCCTTGAAAAGGCCGGGGTTGCGGTGACGCCGGGGCTTGATTTCGACCCGGCGCGGGGGGGCTCGACCCTGCGGTTCTCCTATGCCCGCAGTACCGCGGATATTGCCGAGGGACTGGCACGGCTCAAGGCGTTCATGGCCGCGCGCTGAGGCTGGCGGCAGGGTGGCATTGATGCTAGCTTTGCCACAACAACAGCGTCAAGCGGTGGCACATGCGGGCATTATTTTCGACATTTCTGGCTTTGATGATCTGGGCGGGGCCTGCCCTGACGCAGGAGCTGACCGCGCTGGCCCGTGTGGACGCCGCGCGCAGTGAGATCACCGATGGCTGGTTCGGGCGCACCGACCTGCGGCTGGGGCTGAGCCAGGGGGTGCCGTTCCGGGTGTTCCTGCTGGATGATCCCGCGCGCCTGGTTGTCGATTTCCGCGAGGCGGACTGGGCCGGGATCAGCCCACAGATGCTGCTGGCCGAACCGGGCCGCGTGTCTGCCGTGCGGTTCGGCGCGTTCCAGCCTGGCTGGTCGCGGCTGGTGGCGGATCTGGCGGTGCCAATGATCCCGACCGAGATCGGCATGCCGGTCGATGCGGCAAGCGGGACGGCGACGCTTGAGATCGCCCTGAAGGAAGTGGACGCCGAAAGCTATGCCGCCGCCGCCGGCGCGCCGGTGGACCCGGCCTGGACGAGGGCGCTGGTTGCCCCGCCCAAGCCCGAAAACCCTGAAAAGGACCGTTTCGTGGTGGTGCTGGACCCCGGCCACGGCGGCATCGACCCCGGAGCGGAAAGCGACGGGGTTGCCGAAAAGGACCTGATGCTGAGCTTTGCACGGGCGCTGCGCGATGCGCTGGTGCGCGCGGGCATAGAGGTCGTGATGACCCGTGACGAAGACATCTTTGTGGCACTCGAACACCGCGTGGCCATCGCCCATCAGCGCGATGCCGATCTGTTCATCTCGCTGCATGCCGACAGCCTCAGCCAGGGTGGCGCCAAGGGGGCGACGGTCTATACCCTGTCGGACGAGGCCAGCGATGCCGCGACGGAACATCTGGCGGCGCGCCATAACCGGGCCGACATCATCGCGGGTGCCGATCTGACCGGCTCCGATGACCAGGTGGCGGGCATCCTGCTGGACCTCGCGCGGCAGGAGACAGAGCCCCGGTCCGCAGCCCTGGCAAAGGTGCTGGTGCAGGGCATGGCCAAGACCGGTGGCCCGATGAACAGCCGCCCGCTGCGCCGCGCGGGTTTTTCCGTGTTGAAATCGGCCGACATCCCGTCGGTTCTGATCGAAGTGGGCTTCCTCAGCAATCCACGCGACCTGAACAACCTGCGCGACCCGGTGTGGCGGTCGGTCATGGTCAATGGTCTGGCGGATGCGATTCTGGCCTGGCGCGACGCGGATGAGGCGCGCGCGCCCTTGGTGCGACAATAACACTCCAGAACCTAACGGCTTTTGGGCGGTAAACGGCCCAATGCAGGAGTTTTGCCGTTTTGACCATTCCGACGCGGACAGATATAAGTCCGCTCAGTTTCCCGCGACCAGAAGGGCTGTGCGCCGTGTTCCGATTCATCCTGTCATTCTTTGGCGGCATCTTTACGACCCTGACGATGAGCATCGGCATGGTGGCGCTGACCATCGGTGCGATTTTCTGGATGTATGGCCGCGACCTGCCCAGCCACGAAAGCCTGGCGCAATATACGCCGCCGACAATCAGCCGGATCTATTCGGGGCAGGGCCGTCTGATCGACGAATTCGCCAAGGAGCGGCGGCTGTTCGCCCCCGCCGACACGATCCCCGATCTGGTGAAACAGGCCTTCATCTCTGCCGAGGACAAGAATTTCTACACCCACGAGGGCTATGACCTGCGCGGCATCGCGGCGGCGGCCATCGACGCGGTGCGGTCCCGCGGGCGCGAGGTGCGCGGTGCCTCCACCATCACCCAGCAGGTGATGAAGAACTTCCTGCTGTCCGGTGATCGCCGGGCGGAACGCAAGATCAAGGAGATCATCCTCGCCGCGCGGCTTGAGGAAACACTGCCGAAGGAAAAGATCCTGGAGCTGTACCTGAACGAGATTTTCCTCGGCCAGAATTCCTATGGCGTGGCGGCGGCCAGCCAGACCTATTTCAACAAGACACTGGCCGAACTGGCCCCGCATGAGGCGGCCTTCCTGGCCTCGCTGCCCAAGGCCCCGTCGGATTACCATCCGGTGCGCCGCAAGGAACGCCTGCTGGCGCGGCGCAACTATGTGCTCAAGGAGATGGAGGACAACGGCTATATCTCCGAAGCGGTTTACGAAAGCGAGAAGGCGCAGCCGCTGCGCTCGGTCCAGAATGGCGATTTCGAGAGCTTCAAGGCGGAACTGCCGCCGCGCGATTACTTCACCGACGAAATCCGCCGCCAGCTGTCCAACGACTTTGGCGAGGGCGAATTCTTTACCGGCGGGCTGACCGTGCGGGCCACCATCGACAACGAGATGCAGCCGATTGCCGCCAATGCCCTGCGCGAGCAGCTTGAGCAATATGACCGGGGGCGGGGTGTCTGGCATGGCACCGGCAAGAAGATTGCTGCCGAACAGCTGAACTCCGAGGAAAGCTGGCGCGCCGCGCTGGCGGACATCCGGGTGCCGCGCGACATCGACCTTGAGAATCAATGGTATCCCGCGGTGGTGCTGGAGGTCGGCGCCAGCGATGCGCGCATCGGCATCGAGGGCGTCGAGGAAGACGCGGATGGCCACTGGATTCCGGCCAAGGATGTGCAATGGGCCCGCAAGCGGCTGGAAAACGGCAAGCTGGCCGACAAGGCGCGTGTGGCCGGTGATCTGGTTGAAGTCGGCGATGTGGTGCTGGTGCGGCGGATGACGGCGGATGCGGACGGGACCTTTATCCGCTGGACGCTGCGGCAGGTGCCGGAAGTGCAGGGCGCCTTTGTCGCGATGGACGTGAACACAGGCCGCGTGATCGCCATGCAGGGCGGATTTTCCTATCAGGATTCGGTCTTTAACCGCGCGACGCAGGCGCAGCGGCAGCCCGGCTCCTCCTTCAAGCCCTTCGTCTATGCCTCGGCGCTGGATTCGGGCTATTCCCCCGCCACCATCGTGGTGGACGCCCCGATCGAGATCAACACGCCGCAAGGGGTCTGGCGACCCAAGAACGCCTCCAACCGGTACTACGGGCCGACCCCGCTGCGCACCGGCATCGAACAATCGCGCAACCTGATGACCATTCGTCTGGCCCAGGAAGTGGGCATGGACGTGGTGGGCAGCTATGCCGAACGCTTTGGTGTCTATGACGACCTGGCCCCGGTGCTGGCCAATGCGCTTGGCAGTCAGGAAACCACGCTTTACCAGATGGTCAGCGCCTATGCGATGTTCGCCAATGGCGGCGAGCGGGTGCAGCCGACGCTGGTGGACCGGGTGCAGGACCGCTATGGCCGCACGGTCTACAAACACGATCAGCGGATCTGCAACGACTGCCAGATCGCCAGCCTGCCTGCGGGCAGCGCCCCGCGGATCATCTCCAACCGCGAGCGGGTGATGGACCCGGTGACCGCCTATCAGCTCACCTCGATGATGCGCGGCGTGGTGGAACGGGGCACGGCGCGTTCCGCCGTGAATCTGCCGGTGCCCACGGCGGGCAAGACCGGGACCACCAATGATGAAAAGGACGCCTGGTTCGTCGGCTTCACCTCGAACATCGTGGCGGGCTGTTACATCGGTTATGACCAGCCGCGCCCGATGGGCCGGGGCGCGGGTGGCGGACGGCTTTGTGCGCCGGTGTTCCAGCGCTTCATGACCGAGGCGGTCAAGAAATACGGCGGCGGCGATTTCAAGGTGCCGGAGCAATGCGTCTTCATCAACATCGACCGTTTTTCCGGCGCACGGCTGAGCGACAGCGCATCGGGCCCCAATGTGGTTTCCGAATGTTTCCGCGATGGCGAGGAGCCGATTTTCGGCATCACCTTCGATGGCGGTTTTGCCATGGGGGCCGATCTGCCGCTGGTGGAGGAAGTAGGCCAGTCCGGGCGGCAGGTGACCACCTCGACCGGGCGCAAGGCGACGGTCGGGCCAAAGGCGAGCTTTGGCACGCTGTCCTCGGGCGGCCTGTATTAAGGCCATCCCTTTCGGCAATGCGGTGTCGCACTGCAAACCCCACCCGACGGCTTGTCCCTGCCGCGGTGCTGGTTTATCTGCGAGGAACCCAATCAAAGGCAGGCGAAGATGCGCGCAGAGGTACAAAACACCGTCGATGAAATCAGCAAGTCGCTGGAATTGCTGGCGCAACGGCTGAACGTGGAGACCGCCCAGCACCGGTTGGAAGAATTCAATGCCCGCGTCGAGGACCCGAACCTCTGGGATGACCCGGAGGCGGCGCAGAAACTGATGCGCGACCGGCAGGGGCTGGTGGATGCCATCGACACCTATGAGGGCATCAAGCAGGACCTGGCCGACAACATCGAACTGATCGAACTGGGCGAGATGGAAGACGACGCCGAGGTGGTCGCCGACGCGGAACGCGCGCTCAAGGCGCTGGCCGAGACCGCCGCGCAGAAAGAGCTTGAGGCGCTGCTGGACGGCGAGGCCGACGGCAATGACACCTTCCTTGAAATCAACTCCGGCGCCGGTGGCACGGAAAGCTGCGACTGGGCGCAGATGCTGGCGCGGATGTATGTCCGCTGGGCGGAAAAGAAGGGCTACAAGGTCGAGCTTCAGGCCGAGAGTGCCGGCGAAGAGGCAGGCATCAAATCCGCCACCTACAAGATCGCGGGGCATAATGCCTATGGCTGGCTGAAATCCGAAAGCGGCGTTCACCGTCTGGTGCGGATCAGCCCTTTCGATTCAGCGGCAAAGCGGCATACTTCCTTTACCTCGGTCAAAGTCTATCCGGTGGTGGACGACAACATCGAGATCGAAGTGAACCCCTCTGACATCCGGATCGACACCTACCGGTCCTCGGGGGCGGGCGGCCAGCACGTGAACACCACCGATTCCGCCGTGCGGATCACCCACCACCCCACCGGCATCGTGGTGACCTCCTCCGAGAAATCCCAGCACCAGAACCGCGACATCGCGATGAAGGCGCTGAAATCACGGCTCTACCAGCTGGAACTGGACAAACGGTCTGCCCTGGTGAACGAGGCCCATGAAAGCGCGGGCGACGCGGGCTGGGGCAACCAGATCCGATCCTATGTCTTGCAGCCCTACCAGATGGTCAAGGATCTGCGCACCAACTACGAGACCTCGGACACCAAGGGGGTTCTGGACGGTGATCTTGACGGGCTGATGGGGGCCACGCTGGCGCTGGCCGTCAGCGGCAAGAGTCGGGCCGAAGCGCAGGGCAGCTGAGCGCCGGGGGCCTTTGCCCCCGGACCCCACGCCTGTTTCGAGCATTGAGCAGCAGGGGGATTGCACCTTCTTGTGAAGAAGTGCTCATGTGTTTTCATGGATATTCTGGATATGGATGCGCTTGCGCAATCGGCGGCGATTGCAGCGGGCGAGTTGAGTGCAGCAGAGCTGATGCAGGCCACGCTGGCGCGGATCGCGGCGGTGAACGGGACCGTGAATGCGGTGGTGGCCTTGCGCGACGCGGATCTGCTGATGGCGGAGGCGCGGGCGGCGGATGCGGCCCCGCGCAAGGGATGGCTGCACGGCATTCCGATGGCGATCAAGGATCTGGCCAATGTGGCGGGTTTGACCACCTCCAGCGGCTCACCGCTGTTTGCGGATATGGTCGCGCCGGAGGATGACCTGATTGTCAGCCGCCTGCGGGCTGCGGGGGCGCTGATCATCGGCAAGACCAATACGCCGGAATTCGGCCTTGGCAGCCATACCTTCAACCCGGTCTACGGGGCCACCACCAATCCCTATGATGCCACCCGGTCGGCGGGCGGCTCCTCCGGCGGGGCGGCGGCGGCATTGGCGGCGCGGATGCTCAGCGTCGCGGATGGCTCCGACATGATGGGATCCCTGCGCAACCCGGCGGGCTGGAACAATGTCTATGGCATGCGGCCTTCCTGGGGCGATGTGCCGGCGGAACCGGCGCGGGAGATGTTCCTGCATCAACTGGCGACACTTGGCCCGATGGCGCGCAGCCCTGCGGACCTTGCGGCTTTGCTGGACACGATGACCGGTGCCGATCCGCGCGACCCGCATGGACGCAGCCCGGCGGACAGGCTGCCGGGGATTTCAACGCCGCCGGGGCGGTTGCGGATCGGCTGGCTGGGGGATTGGGGCGGTGCCCTGCCATTCGAAGACGGCATCCTGGCCGGGAGCGAGGCGGCGCTGGCGCAATTGACGGGCCTCGGCCATGCGGTCGAAGCGCTGGAGGCGCCCTTCTCTGCCGATGCGATCTGGGACAGCTGGATCACCCTGCGGTCCTTTTCCGTGGCGACCGGGCTGGCAGAGATCTACCTGAACCCCAGGACGCGGGATGCGCTGAAGGAGGCCGCGCAATGGGAGGTGGCGCGCGGGCTGGCGATGGATGCGATGACGGTGCACCGCGCAAGCGAGGTGCGGTCGGATTGGTTCAGATCTGCCGCCAGGCTCTTTGACGGGCTGGATGTGCTGGTGCTGCCCTCGGCGCAGGTCTGGCCCTTTGACGTGACCCTGACCCATCCGGTGCAGATTGCCGGCCAGGGGATGGACACCTATCACCGCTGGATGCAGGTTGTCGTGCCAGCCAGCCTGATCGGTCTGCCCGTGGTGAACATCCCGGCAGGCTTTGGCGACAACGGATTGCCGCTGGGTCTGCAGCTGATCGGGCGGCGCGGCAGCGACGCGCGCCTGTTGCAATTGGCGCAG
Source organism: Sulfitobacter sp. PR48 (assembly GCF_028807335.1). Classification (NCBI taxonomy): domain Bacteria; kingdom Pseudomonadati; phylum Pseudomonadota; class Alphaproteobacteria; order Rhodobacterales; family Roseobacteraceae; genus Sulfitobacter; species Sulfitobacter sp. PR48. Next base: position 14,458 of record NZ_JARAMM010000020.1, read on the forward strand.
CAATGGCATGGCGCGACCGGCTGGCCGCAGAAAAGACCCCCCGTTATCTGAACGGCGGGTTTGGCGCGGGCAGGGCGCTTTCGCGGCCCTGCGCCACCAGCTGCGCGCGCAGCGCGGCGGCATCCGGGTGGTTGGTCTCAAGCGCGAAGACATGGGCGTGGGTCAGGTAGAACGCCGCGCGTTCCGGCGCATTGGCCTGGGCCGCGGCCTGTTGGTAGAGGGTTACCAGGGCCCGCAGATCCCTGGCGGCATGGGCCGCCAGCAATTCCCGTTCCAGTGCGATCACTCGGCGGCCTGTGGCAGGCTGCGGTGCCGTTCGATCTGTGCCGCGACCCAATCGTGAAACAGATGTGTCGGGCCGTCCATCGCGGGTGAGAACCTTCCGCCATCGAAGGTCGGCGCGTGCCGCCCCCGCTGCATGCCTTCGACAACAAAGACGTCCTCGTCAAAGACCTCTTTCCATTGTTTGGCGTTGCGTTCGCGCAGGGCCGGGTCGGTGTCGGGTCGGGCGTAGTAGATATGCACATGCTCGACCGTATGCGCCTGGCTTTCAGGGACCAGGATGATGGCAAAGCTGTGGTCGCGGTGCACGCCCATCAGCACATTGGGATAGACGGTGATATATTCCGCGGCCGTGTCCCATTTGTCGCTGATGCCGGTAAAATCGGGAAAGCTCTGGCCCGCCTCGTCCTTGAGCTGCCGGTACACCAGCGTGCCCTGGCCGGAATACCGCCCCGGTTCCTCGATGTGATAATGATCCTCCAGCCGGGAATAGCTGTTCAGGCCGGGATGGACCCAGGGCAGGTGGTAGCTTTCGCAGTAGTTTTCGACCGCCAGCTTCCAGTTGCAGTCGACGGGAATCTGAAACCGGCTTTCCGCGCCGCCATGGTACAGGGGCTGGTCGAATTCGGCCCAGCGGGCCAGCAGGTCGGCATGGGCATCGGCAAAGGCGGGGGCCTGACCGGAGACATTGATAAAGATCACATCCATCCAGATGTGACTGCGGATTTCCACCAGACCCAGCAGCGCACGGTCGATCCCGCTATGGGTGTTCTGACCGGGACCGCCCACATGCGGGGTGCTGACCAGCCGGCCATCGGTGGCATAACACCAGCTGTGATAGGGGCAGCGGATGGCGCCTTCGATGTTGCGCGGTTCCTCGACCAGGATCATGCCCCGGTGGCGGCAGGTGTTCTGGAACACGCGCACCTCGCCCTGGCGGTCGCGGACGATCAGCAGGGGCATGCCCAGAAAGCTGAGCGGCACGGCATCGCCGATGTCGGGCACATCCGCGGTCACGGCCAGCCCCGCCCAATTGTCGAAAAGCACCGCCTGGCGTTCCTCGGCAAAAACCTCCGGATCGATGTAATGGGGATTCGGCAGGCCATTGGCCTGTTCGATCGGGCGTCTGACATTTCTGAGGTCGGTCCGGTGCTGGGCCATGCTGCTCTCCTGCTGCTGGCTTGAGGCTAGCAGATGGCGCGCGCAGCCGTATTTCCGGCAGCGACCCGTTTTTATCACCGGCGACATGCCCCTGCGGCGGCTGTTGGCGGGGGCGGATCAGGAAAACGGGATATGGGGGCGCAGCAGATGTTTGTGGAAGGGCTGCAACTGGTCCAGTTCCTTCAGCCCTGCGCTGCGGGCGGCGGGCAGGGCATCGGATATCTTTTCGCCAAGGTATTCATAGACCAGCCGGGTCACCCGCAACGCACCTGCGGATTCCGGCACCGTCCGGGTGACATAACCCACCCAGAAATTGTTTTCGAAGGATGCGGCGCGGCTGAGATGGTTGAAAGACACCGTCATTGCGTTACTGCGCGCGGCGATGATGGTGATTCCTTCGTCCTGGCGCATGACGGCGCCCCGGAATTCACGCGATCTGGCACCGGTGGGCAGGCCCTGGATGCGCATCGCCTCTCTTGTTTCAAAGCCGCGCAGCAGGGCATTTCCGCCCTCCCGGCCAACCATCACCACAGAGACCACAAACCGGTCCGGATCGACAAAGCTGCGCCGGGAAAACCGGTAGAAGCCACTTGGGAAGTCATCCTGTGACACCTGTCGGTTGCCTGCGCCCACGAAGTTGCGCAGATAGGCGCATGAAAACGGGTCCGGCGGGCAGGTGAGACTTTCGATCGGTTCGAGCATGATGCGCGCATCGACCCCAAAGAAACTGCAGATGCGCGCCAATATGTCCGGCCGGGGAAAACTTTCGCCGGACAGGTATCGGTTGAACTGCGTCCGGTTGATTGAAAGCTGCCGCGACAGGTCGGAAACCGAGGCATAGCTTTCTGCAAGCTTTCGCAAATTCGCGCCAAAAACATTGCGCAATTGCGCAGGAGATTGTTTATTTGGTTCCATATTCTCAGTGAGGTGGAAAAATCCGGCGGGTTTGCGGAGATTTATGTCCCGCGATTAATTGAAGATAGATATTTCGTTCCTGTTCCGCGTCAAGTGTGACGGCAATTTGTGGCAGAACGACGCCAGAGCGGCATTATTTGGAACAAACGTACGGATATTGTTCATATCTACTCTCGATGAGATGTAGTTAGATAACAGCTAGGATGGGTTAAGGTTATTTGATGTTGGGCGTGGTCCTTTGGAGCGATCCTGTTGACCGGAAAGCGGTGTTCTGGTGCGAAGACCAGGGCGATCTGGCCTATTATTGTGCCGGACACGCGACAGACCTCTGCGACGGCTTTCTTGAAGCCGGGGACATGGTGACCTTCACCGCCGATATCGTTGGCAAACTGCGCAAGGCGCGCGATGTCGCGCTGGTGCAAGAGCAGGCCTGTACGGAATTGCCGGAAAAACTGCGCGATACATCCCGGACATCCCAGGCCCCCGCCAGGCGGCAGGAGGGCGACAAGCGGATTCTGTCCTTTGTGTCACCCTCAGCGCCGCAGGTCGTCACGCATCAGTTTCGCAAGCGCAACGTCTGATCATTCAGGTCGCACCCGGGGCCGTGGCGGCGCCGGGTCAGTCGCCCCGGGACAATGCGGCGACCCCGGTGCGGGCCACTTCGGTCAGGCCCAGCGGGCGCATCAGATCGGCAAAGGCGTCGATCTTTTCCGGCGCGCCGGTGATTTCGAAGACAAAGCTTTCCAGGGTGCTGTCCACCACATTCGCGCGAAAGATATCGGCCAGCCGCAGGGCCTCGACCCGGTGTTCGCCCTTGCCGGTGACCTTGAACATCGCCAGCTCGCGTTCCACGCATTTGCCCTCGACCGTGAGGTCATGCACATCATGGACCGGCACGATCCGGCCCAGCTGCGCCTTGATCTGCTCGATCACCTGCGGGGTGCCCGAGGTCACGATGGTGATGCGGCTCAGATGCCCTGTGTGATCCACCTCAGCCACAGTCAGGCTGTCGATGTTATAGCCACGCCCGGAGAACAACCCGATGACCCGCGCCAGCACGCCGGGCTCGTTTTCGACCAGCACGGCGAGTGTATGACGTTCGATCACATCCGAAAAGTTGGGCCGCAGGTTATAGGCGGAATGGCTGGTCGCGCCTTTTTTGATTTTGAGTGCTGACATTGTTCAGGTCCTGAGAATGAGGGGTAGAAGGCCGGAGTTTTCGAAAACTCCGGTCCGATTTTTTCGAAAAAATCGCGTCACACCAAAACACTCCCCTTGGCGTCGATGACGCCCTGGGTATCGGCTTCGCCCAGAAGCATTTCGTTATGCGCCTTGCCGCTCGGGATCATCGGGAAGCAGTTTTCGTGCTTTTCGACCAGGCAGTCAAAGATCACCGGCCCGTCGTGGTTCAGCATCTCCATGATCGCATCGTCCAGATCGGCGGGATCCTTGCACAGGATGCCCTTGGCGCCGAAGGCCTCGGCCAGTTTCACGAAATCGGGCAGGCTTTCCGACCAGGAATGCGAATAACGTTCGCCGTGCAGCAACTCCTGCCACTGGCGCACCATGCCCAGACGTTCGTTGTTCAGGATGAACTGTTTGACCGGCAGGTTGTACTGCATGGCGGTGCCCATTTCCTGCATGTTCATCAGCCAGGACGCTTCGCCCGCCACATTGATCACAAGGGCGTCGGGATGCGCCATCTGCACGCCGATGGAGGCGGGGAAACCATAGCCCATGGTGCCCAGCCCCCCGGAGGTCATCCAGCGGTTCGGGTCCTCAAAGCCAAGGTATTGTGCGGCCCACATCTGGTGCTGGCCGACCTCGGTACAGATATAGCGGTCGTGATCCTTGGTCAGCGCCTCAAGCCGCTGCAGCGCATATTGCGGTTTGATCGTCTTGCCCGTCTGCTTGAACTTGAGGCAATCCACACTGCGCCATTCGTTGATCTGCTGCCACCATTTGGCCAGCGCCTCGCCGTTGGTCTTGCGGCCGCGCGATTTCCAGATCTTCAGCAGGTCCTCCAGCACATGGCCCACATCCCCCATGATCGGGATGTCCACGCGGATGACCTTGTTGATCGAGGACGGGTCGATGTCGATATGCGCTTTCTTCGATTTGGGGCTGAAGGCGTCGATGGTGCCGGTGATCCGGTCGTCAAAGCGCGCACCGATGTTGATCATCAGGTCGCAGCCGTGCATCGCCATATTGGCCTCGTAAAGCCCGTGCATGCCCAGCATGCCCAGCCATTTGTCCCCCGACGCGGGATAGGCGCCAAGGCCCATGAGCGTGGAGGTGATGGGAAAGCCCGTGGCCTCCACCAGTTCGCGCAGCAACTGGCTGGCACCGGGGCCGGAGTTGATCACACCGCCGCCGGTATAGAACACGGGGCGCTTGGCCTTTTCGATGGCGGCGGCCAGTTCGGTGATCGCCTCCAGGTCGCCCTTGACCTGCGGCTGGTAATGCGAGGTCGAGGGTTTGCGGGCCTCATAGGTGCCGGTGGCGAATTGCACGTCCTTGGGGATGTCCACCAGAACCGGGCCGGGGCGGCCGCTGGTCGCAACGTGAAAGGCCTCGTGCAGCACGCCCGACAGCTTGTCGGTCTCTTTCACCAGCCAGTTGTGTTTCGTGCAGGGCCGGGTGATGCCCACGGTATCGGCTTCCTGAAAGGCGTCCGAGCCGATCATGAAGGTCGGCACCTGGCCGGTCAGCACCACGATCGGAATGGAATCGAGCAAGGCATCGGTCAGGCCGGTCACCGCATTGGTGGCACCGGGGCCGGAGGTCACCAGAACAACGCCCGGCTTGCCGGTCGACCGCGCATAGCCTTCGGCGGCATGCACGGCACCCTGTTCGTGGCGCACCAGAACATGTTTGATCGAGTTTTGCTGAAACACCTCATCATAAATGGGTAGGACAGCGCCGCCGGGATACCCAAATACGGTATCGACGCCCTGATCTATCAGGGCTTGAACGATCATCTTCGCTCCGGTCATCTGGCGTGTCATCTGCTTTTCTCCGTTTCAGCAGGTTCAAGGTGCGCATAAAAAAACCCCCGTTTTGGCGGGGGCGCATGGGTCAGATTATGGTCTACCGTTACCGGCCCATGCGCGTGTGTCCTACAATGACGACTAGAGTGGTCATGCCCTGGGGCTCCTTTAAGCGTGCGGCGACATTATGTTCGTCCGCCGGGAGGGTCAACAGGCAAATATCCACTTTCGTGTCGTGCGGTGCTGATTTTGCGACATATTGTTGCGCAATGCCTGTTTCAGGCGAAACTTTCGATTCCTGCTTCAGCAGGGATATGCCACCCGTTCAGGGTTGTTTCCGAGATGGGGCGACCCCGCCCCGCGACCCCGAATCCGCTGTGTAACAATTCGTTAGATTTGGGTTGCAAGCGACTGATTCGGCGCGAAATTGCGGAATTCACCCCCACCGCTCAGTAATTCATCTGCAGCCTTTGTTTTAAGCGGCGAAAACGGCCCGAGGCTACAACTTTTGCGCGAAATCACGCATCTTATGGACGTCAAGTCAGAAGAAGGTGTTCCATATCGCGGGTTGAACGCTAAAGTGCGGTTATTCGAAACGATCCGTGGCCCCAATGGCAACACGGGCATTCTATCCGGGAGGAATCTACCTATGGACCGTCGTTCATTTCTGAAGACGTCTGCACTTGGCGGCACCGCTGCCGCCGCGACCACATTGGCCGCACCTGCCTATGCACAGGGCAAACGCACACTGACAATGGTAACCACTTGGCCCCGCGGCCTTGCCGGTGTCTGGGATTCGGTGGAGCGTGTGGTGCAAAACGTCTCTGACATTACAGACGGTCAGATCACCATCGACCCGAAAGGTGCGGGCGAACTCGTCGGTGCCTTCGAGGTGTTCGATGCCGTGACCTCTGGCCAGGCCGACATGTATCATGGCGCTGACTACTACTTTACCGGTCAGCACCCCGGTTTCGCATATTTCACCGCTGTGCCCTTCGGCATGACCGCACCGGAAATGATGACCTGGTACTACGGTCAGGACGGCAAGGCGCTGCACCACGAGCTGGGCGAAGTCTTTGGCATCAAGTCCTTCATCGCGGGCCAGACCGGCGCGCAGGGTGGCGGCTGGTTCCGCAAGGAAATGAAGTCGGCTGCCGATTTCAACGGTCTCAAGTTCCGCATGCCGGGCCTTGGTGGTCAGGCATTGTCCAAGCTGGGCGCTTCCGTTCAGGTTCTGCCGGGCGGTGAAATCTATCAGGCCCTGTCCACAGGCGCGCTGGATGGCACCGAATGGATCGGCCCCTGGTCCGACGAAAAGCTGGGCCTGCAGGAAGTCTGCGACTACTACTATCCTGCCGGTTTCCACGAGCCGGGCGCGGCCTTGTCGGTTGCAACCAACCTCGATGTGTTCGAAGGCCTGACACCTGCGCAGCAACGCGCGATCGAAGTGTCCTGCGCCGATGCGCACCAGCAGAACTATGCGCTGTTCATCGCCAACAACGGCCCGGCGCTGCAGCGTCTGAAGTCTGGCGGCGCGCAGGTTCTGGAATTCTCCGACGACATCTGGGATGCCTTCGGCAAGGCCTCCGTGGAGGTTCTGAACGAGTTCACCAGCGACGATCTGTTCAAGAAGATCCACGATTCCGCCCAGAAGTCGATGCGTGAATCCGGCGAATGGCTGGCGGTGTCGGACAGCAAATACGCCTCCGAGCGGAACCGCGTGCTGGCGACAATGGAGTAACCTGATGCGGCCCCCATCCGGGGGCCGCGTTTCGGTTAGACTTGGCACGGGCTGCGACACCTTTACAGGGGTGACGCGGCCTGTGTTGGCACAATCAAACAGGGGTCCGTCCAGATGCTTGATGGCATACGGTGGTTCTTTTCCAACATCGCGATGGCTTTCTACAACTTCGGCTATGCCGTGACCCATCCGGGGCTCTGGCTGGACTGGAGCGACAAGACGGCGATCATGCGGTTTGTCTATTACGGTGCGTCGATCGAATTGTTCTTCGTGATCTTCGACGCGCTGCTGATCCTCACGCTTGTCTGCGTGCTGCGGCCAAACTTCATGTGGACCGTGGTCCGCGGTCTGGAAGGGCTTGCAAACGGGCTTGGCCGGTTCTTTGCCTGGGCGGGTCTGCTCATGGTGCTGCAACAGATCATCATCGTCTTCATGCAACGGATTTTTGCCCGGCCCGACATCGTTGTCGGTTTTGGTGTGCCGCTGCAATTCGACATTTCATGGTATGCCGAAGAGCTGAAGCTCTATAACGCGATGATCATCGTCTTCTGCGTGGCCTATACCTTTGTGCAGGGCGGGCATGTGCGGGTGGACCTGATCTATGCCGGCGTGAAATTCCGAACCAAAAAGATCCTCGACATGTTCGGCGCGGTCTTTTTCATGATGCCTTTTGCCGTGCTTACATGGCTTTACGGCTGGTACTTCATGTGGCGTCACCTGATCGTGCCGAATCCCTCGGCCTCTGACTCCCTGGACCGGCTGGTCAACAAGGCCCGCGCCCTGCGCTGGAACGTGGAGACAACCGGCTTCAGCCCCAGTGGGTTCAACGGCTACTTCCTGTTCAAGGTCCTGTTGTGCCTGTTCTGCGCCATGGTCTTCCTGCAAGCGATTGCAGTGGCCTACCGGTCCTGGCGGGAACTCCGTGAAGGCCCGGAAAGCGAAGGCCGCTATCTCGACCGCGACTCGCTCGGCGAGGGCGAAGAAGCCTATGAAGGCACCCATTAATTTCGGCAAGTAATCAGGGGACATCCCATGCTGTTTGGTCTGGACGGGGTCGAGGTTGGCCTGCTTATCGTTTTCATCTGTCTGTTCGGTGGCATCCTTTCGGGGTTCCCGGTGGCCTTTGCCATCGGCGGCGCGGGGATCATCTCTTTCGGGATCATCGCGGCGATGGACAGCGCCGGTCTGCTGATCCACCAGGCCATCGACACCTCGTCGGATGCCTATCGGGCGCTGGTCGGCACCGGCGTCAAACACGACGCGATATCCATTTTCCGATACCCTGACCTGCCACGGGTGGGGCAATCTGTTTTCCCCCAGGGCTGGGAAACCGCGCTGGACCGGAACGTCAGCTTTATCGTGAACCGGATGAACGAACGCGTGCTTGCAGGCCAAAGCATCGAGACGCTGCTCGCGGTTCTGATGTTCGTGCTGATGGGCATTACCCTGGAACGCTCCAAGATCGCCAATGACCTGCTGACCACGATGGCGCGGGTCTTCGGGCCGCTGCCGGGCGGTCTGGCGGTGTCGATCGTGGTTGTGGGCGCCTTCCTTGCGGCCTCCACCGGGATCGTGGGGGCCACCGTTGTCACCATGGGCCTGCTGGCCCTGCCCACGATGCTGCGCAGCGGCTATTCGCCGGAACTGGCGACAGGTGTCATCGCGGCCTCCGGCACGCTGGGGCAGATCATTCCGCCCTCCATCGTGATCGTTCTGCTGGGCACGCTTGCGGGCGATCTTTATTCCGCTGCACAGGAGGCGCGGGCCACCGCTGCGGGGTGCAGCGATGCGCTGACCTTCCTGGGGCAACCGGCGGTGGTCTCCGTCGGCACGCTGTTCCAGGCGGCGCTGCTGCCGGGCATTCTGCTGGCGGTGCTCTATGCGCTTTATGCCTTCTGCTACGCGCTGCTCAACCCCGAGAAGGCCCCGGCGGTCGAACTCGGCACGACCAGCAGCGAAGCGATCACCCGGCGCGAAGCCTTCACCTGGTTTGTCGGCGCACCTGTGCTGCTGATTGTCGGGACCATCCTGCTGGGCAACATCGGTGCCGTTGGCAGCCAGTCGACCGTTGTCTCCAGCTTCTCCGACTCCGGGGATACCGCAATCCTGCGGACCAATGTGGGTGAGGATTGCAAGACCGCGATGATCGAACTGCACGGGCAGGACAAATGGGACCAGGCCGTGGCGCAACAGGCCGAGATCGACGCGGCTGGCGGCGTTCAGACCAGTGAGCGGCTGTCGGTTGAAGCCCTTGCAGAGAAAACTGCGGCCAAGATTGCGGCGGCGGCACCCATCGGAACCGGCGTGGCGATCATCGTCGTGTTGCTGGGCCTGGTGCTGAGCGCCGGTCGGGGCGTGTCGCCCTCTGCCGCCGGCAGGCCGCTGATCCTCGGCGCAATCGGGCTGGTGCTGATGCTGCTGGTGGACATCCTGCTGATCGGGCCGGTCACCTCGCCCGGGGTGATGGTGTTGCTGATGGCACTGCCCTTTGCCCTTGCGATGTACGGGGTGGTCTATGCCACAAGGCTTTGCGCCGGAAACGAGCTGATCCGGGTGGTCTTCCCGCCGCTGATGCTGATCGTCGCGGTGCTGGGTTCGATCCTGGGCGGGATCACCAACCCGACACCGGCCGCGGCGCTGGGGGCGGGCGGTGCGATCATGCTGGCCGCCTATCGCAAGCTCAAGGATCAGGACCGCAGCCCCAAGATCATCATCTGGTCGACACTGGCAATCGTGATCTGCATCCTGGTCGGCGTGAACTTCGACCTGCGGATCAACCAGGCCGGGGTCAGTTTCGAAAGCTGGGTCGCCTTCTTTGTGGCCTATGCCGCCTATATCTATGCCGTCTTCGGGCTGCTCTTTGCCTGCTGGGTGCTTTACACCTCCGGGGTGCTGACACCGGTGGTGCGCGAAACAGCCAAGGTCACCTCGATGGTCTTCACCATCCTGATCGGCTCGCAATTGCTGAACCTCGTGGTGATCAGCTTTGGCGGGGAGCATTACATCCAGCAGTTCCTGCGGTCCTTCGACAACGAGCTGACCGTCTTCCTGCTGGTGATGCTGGTGCTCTTCGTGCTGGGCTTCGTGCTCGACTTCCTTGAGATCATCTACATCGTGGTGCCCATCGTGGGGCCGGTGATCTATGGCGGCACCTTTGACCCGAAATGGGTGACGATCATGATCGCGGTGAACCTGCAGACCTCCTTCCTGACACCGCCCTTCGGCTTTGCGCTGTTCTATCTGCGCGGGGTCGCCCCGGCGAGCGTCACGACGCAGCACATCTACCGCGGCATTGTGCCCTTCGTGCTGATCCAGGTGGCGGGGCTGGCGATCCTGTGGTTCTTCCCGGCGATTGTCACCATCGTGCCGGAGCTGATGCCGAACTGAGGCGTCGCGCCACAGGGCAGGGGTATTATCAAAAGGAGAGGGCGCCCACGGGCGCCCTCAGATTGCTGACAAACCCGGAAACGGCTGCCGCCGGAGGTAAATCGTTCTTCTGCGCTCTGCGTTACGTTTTCGAACGAAGGGCCGCGCCCGAGCCTGGGAGGGCGCATTGAGACGCGCATTCGGAGCGCCTCCCTTACAAATATCAATGTTGTCAGTGTGATACGAGAAGTCACCAAAAGCGCCCTCCCGTTTTGCCGGAGGCAAACCTTCGGTTTGACGGGAGGGTCGGGCGCGGCCCGGGCTGACACCCGGGCCAAGGCTTGTGGCTGGCGTCGTGGAAGAACGATTTCGTTGTTTCGGGGGGAGCGGGTGCAGGAACGTGCTTTTTCAGCAGCCTCAGGGCGCCCACGGGCGCCCTCATGCGATTCATGGATTGCAGGCGGGCCTTGTCACGGCCTGCATAACATCGGGGGGCTTTGCCCCGGGCGCTCTGAGTATTGCTGGCATGAAGAGGCGGGCAGGCCCCGGGCCCGTCAGCGGCGGTGGCGCGCCATGTCGGGCAGGGCGATATTGGCCACCTGTTCGGCAATCGGATCGTTGCCCAGCGGGTGTTGCTCCGGCCTGAATTCTTCGGGGTCGCGCAGTTTCTGCCAGTGACCGCCTAGGTAGATCTCCAGCCCCGAAAAGCGCGCCTTGTATCCCATCTTGGGACTGCCGGGGACCCAGTAGCCCAGGTAGACATAAGGCAGACCCGCGGCGCGGGCGATCTCGATGTGATCGAGGATGATGTAATTGCCCAGCCCGTTGCGGGGAAGCTCGGGAGAGTAGAAGGAATAGACCATGCTGACGCCATCGGCCAGCACATCGGTCAGGCAGACCCCGGCGAGTTCACCGGTTTCGGGATCGACATATTCGATCACCCGGCTGCGGATTGGCGTTTCCTCGATCATCGCGGCAAATTCAAAGATGTCCATGTCCGCCATACCGCCGTCCGCATGGCGGCTGTCCAGATAGCGGCGGAACAGGGCGTATTGGTCTTCTGTCGCCCAGGGCGAGGTGGCGCGGCGCACCAGATGCCGGTTGCGCTTCAGGGTACGTTTCTGACCCTTCGAGGGTTTGAATGCGGCCACGTCGATCCGTGCGGAAAGGCAGGAGGCGCAATCGGCGCAGGAGGGACGGTAGAGCACATTCTGCGAGCGGCGAAACCCCTGTGCCGACAGGCTGTCATTCAGCTCTGTCGCGGTGTCACCCTGCAGTGCCGTGAACAATTTCCGCTCCATCCTGTTCTCAAGATACGGACAGGGTTGCGGCGCGGTCACATAGAACTGCGGTGTGATCGGAAGACTGTGGCGCATGGAGATCCTTTGGTTGACGAAATGATAACCAAGGTCCTGTCACGCGCCAAGGGGACATTTAATAAAATGGTAAAGAGTCGCCCAGTGTCATGTGCGCCGGTTCAGCGGCACGGTGCCCAGCAGCATATCGGTCAGCCCCTGTCGGCGTGCGGAGGTGATCATGAGCACGACGGAGATCAGTTGCAGCGGGGCCATGGCAACCGAAACCGAATAGCCCAGCGTATGCATGAAGGCGGTGCCGCCGTCGAAGGGCAGGTCGCGCCCGTCGCGCAGTTCCATCCCCACCAGGCGCATCCCGCATGTCGCAGAGCCGCCCGCGAGGGTGGCCAGCCGGTAGAGGAAGCCGATCACCAGGATCAGCGCGGGGAAAAAGAACACACCGGTAAAGGCGGTGAAGGGCAGCACCAGCAGGCACAGCGCAACAATCAGGATGCTGTCCACCACCCAGGCAAAAAAGCGCTTTGCAAGGATGCCGTCGTAGAATTCCGGCTGGTCGAAGGGATCGGGTGTCATTGCTGGTCCTGTGGCGGGCAAAGGCCCCCGGCAGGCTGCGGGGGCGGGAGAGGGAAGGTTGTCGGCCCGGTGTCCGGGCCGACCCGTGATGCGTCAGGCCTCTGCCGGGCCGTCGTTGCGCTTGGCGCGTTCGTCCATGAACTGGTCGAACTCGGCCTTGTCCTTGGCTTCGCGCAGCCGCTCCAGGAAGGATTCGAAATTGGTCTGCTCTTCCTCAAGACGGCGCAGCGTGTCCGCCTTGTAGGCGTCGAACGCGGCATTGCCGGTGTTGCGGGTGGTCATCATCGTGCGTTTGCTGCGCTTGGCGCAGGAGGGGCCGGAAAACATGCGTTTGCTCCAGATCATGTACATAAGAAGGGCGAGGCCGACAGGCCAGAAGAAGATGAAGCCAAGCACCATCGCGGCGATCCAGGCACCTTTGCCCTTGTCGTCCAGCCAGCCCTCGGTCCGGGCGAACCAGTTCTGGCGGGTGCCGTAGCTAGAAGTTTCGGTCATGGTCGTCATGTGACAAGCCTTTCTGGTGGTAAGGCCTGACTGCGGCCTCGGGATCAAAAGGTCTTATGTGAATGCCTTTTACATCAACCAAGATGGGCATTGCCGCGATTCGTACAAGAGGGTATGTGAAGACTTTTTACATTTTCTCTGAAATCTGTTGGAAATCAGCGGCTTGCGCGCCAGAAATCTGGAGCATTTCTTGCGGTGTAAGCCGGAAAACGTGATGAGGCGTGCCCGCTGCGGCCCAGATTTCGGCGAAATCCAGCAGCCGCCGGTCAAACCACATGCGGCAGGGATTGAGGTGCCCGACCGGGGAAACGCCGCCGATGGCAAAGCCGGTCTGCGCCCGGATCAGCGCCGCATCCGCCTTGCCCAGGGGTTCTCCGGCCAGGGCGGTGGCGGCGGCAAGGTCGACCTGATTGCCACCGGCCGTGATGAAAACCACCACATCGCCGGAGGTTTCGCCCCGCAATGCGATGGATTTCGCGATCTGGTCGATCTCGCATCCCACGGCGGCGGCCGCATCGGCGGCGGTGCGGGCCAGTTCGGTTTCACGGATCTCGGCGGGGACGCCGGCAGCCTCAAGGGCGGCGCGGACTCTTTTCAGGCTCTTGCTCATGGGCGCAGACTGTCGCAAAGCTGGGGCCATGACAAGTACGCTCGAAGCCCGTGTCACCCGATGCCCGCGACCCCATGATCCGGGCCGGGTCGATGATATCAAGGCGCTGGTGGGCGACCTGCCGCCGCGGCTGCGCGAGCTTGCTGTCGGGGCCGGGGCCTCTGCGCCCTATCTGGCGGGATTGCTGGAAAAGGAGCGTGACTGGCTGGCCGATGCCGTTGCGGACCCGGAGGCGGCGGTGCGCGCGGTGATCCGGGGCGCGGGTGAGCTGGCTCCGGAGGGGCTGGCAGACGGGTTGCGGCAGGGCAAGCGGCGCGTGGCGCTGATGGCGGCGCTGGCCGATCTGGGCGGCGCCTGGGCGTTGGAGCAGGTGACAGGCGCGCTGACCGATTATGCCGATGCGGCCTGTGCCGCCGCATTGCATGCGGGGCTGGTGGTGCAGGTCAAACGCGGCAAACTGCCCGGGGTGACCCTGGACGATCTGGGGGATTCAGGTGGCATGGTGGTGCTGGCCATGGGCAAGATGGGCGCCCATGAGCTGAATTATTCCTCTGACATCGACCTGATTTGCCTGTTTGACGAAACCCGGTTCGACCCGGAGGTGTTTCACGACGCCCGCAGCGCCTTTGTGCGCGCAACCCGGGCGATGGCGGCCACGCTCAGCGATCTGACCGGGCAGGGCTATGTGTTCCGGACCGATCTGCGGCTGCGGCCCGACCCTTCGGTGACCCCGGTGTGTCTGGGGATGGAAGCGGCGGAACGCTATTACGAATCCCTTGGCCGGACCTGGGAACGCGCAGCCTATATCAAGGCGCGCCCCTGCGCGGGGGACGTGAAGGCGGGTGAGCGTTTCCTTGCGGATCTGCGGCCTTTCGTCTGGCGCAGGCATCTGGACTTTGCCGCCATTCAGGATGCCCATGACATGCGTCTGGCAATCCGCGAGCACAAGGGGCTGGGCGGGCCGATCACCCTGCCGGGGCACAACATGAAGCTGGGCCGGGGCGGCATCCGGGAGATCGAGTTCTTTACCCAGACCCGGCAGCTGATTGCAGGCGGGCGCGACCCCGATCTGCGCCAGCGCGGCACCTGTGCGGGGCTGAAGGTGCTGGCCGAAAAGGGCTGGGTGCCGCAGGAGGTCGCCGAAACCCTGACCGACCATTACCGCGCCCACCGCACGGTGGAGCACCGGCTGCAGATGGTGCGCGACGCCCAGACCCATGAGCTGCCGGGATCGGAAGAGGGATTTGCGCGGCTGGCGGCGATGATGGACATGGATGTACCGGCGCTGGAGCAAGACCTGCACCGCCGCCTCAGCGCGGTGCATGAAATGACCGAAGGCTTCTTTGCCGCCTCGCGCAAGGGTGCGGATCAGCCCGGCGCGCCCCATGCCTTCGACAGTACGATCCTTGACCGCTGGCCCAGCTATCCTGCGCTGCGCTCTGTCCGGGGGGCGGAAATCTTTGAACGTCTCAAGCCCGAATTGCTGGCGCGGCTGGCCGATGCGGCCAAGCCGGACGAAGCCTTGCTGGCCTTTGACGGGTTTCTGGCCGGGCTGCCTGCGGGGGTGCAGCTGTTTTCCCTGCTCAGGGCCAATCCGCAGCTGGCGGACCTGCTGATCGACGTGGTCAGCACCTCACCGGCGCTGGCCGCGCATCTGTCGCGCAATGCGCAGGTGCTGGATGCGGTGATCGGCGGCGATTTCTTCAGCGACTGGCCGGGGGCGGAGGCGCTGGGAGAAGCCCTGTCCGAGGTGCTGGCCCGCGAACCGGATTACGAGGCGCGGCTGGACGGCACCCGCCGCTGGGCCCGCGAATGGCATTTCCGCATCGGGGTGCATCTGCTGCGCGGTCTGACCGATGCACAGACGGCGGGCCGCCAATATGCCGATCTGGCCCGCGCGGTTCTCTCCGCGCTCTGGCCGGTGGTGGTCGCGCAGTTTGCGGAACGCTACGGCCCGCCGCCGGGGCGGGGTGCCGTGATCCTTGGCATGGGCTCGCTGGGGGCAGGGCGGCTGACAGCGACCTCCGATCTGGACCTGCTGGTGATCTATGATGCCCAGGGGCAGGAGACCTCGGAAGGGCCGCGTCAGCTCGCCTCGCGCAGCTATTACGCGCGGCTGACCCAGGCCATGGTCACGGCAATGACCGCGCCGATGTCGCAGGGCAAGCTTTACGAGATCGACATGCGCCTGCGCCCCTCGGGCAATCAGGGGCCGGTGGCCACCTCGCTGGCCAGCTTTGACAGCTATCAGCGGTCAGAGGCCTGGGTCTGGGAACATCTGGCCCTGACCCGCGCCGATGTGGTGGCCGGACCTTCCAATCTGGCGGTGGCGGTTCATGCGCTGCGCGACGACATCCTCGCCCGGCCCACCGAGCGCGACAGGGCGCTGGCCGAAGTGGCCGAGATGCGCAGCCGGATCGCCCAGGCCAAGGCCCCCGCAGGCCCCTGGGACGCCAAGATCGGGCCGGGCCGGTTGCAGGACATCGAATTGCTGGCACAGGCAGGCGCCCTGCTGGCCGGGACCACCGCGCGCCATATCCCCGACGGGCTGACCGCCGCCTGCACCGTGGGGCTGATCGACAAGCAGGAGGCCGAGACCCTGAAACAGGCCTACACCCGCTGCTGGGCGCTGCAATGCGCGGGCCGCCTGCTCTCGGCTGAGCCGCTGGGAGAGGAAACACTGGGTCAGGCCGGTGCGGGTTTTCTGGCCCGGACATTGAATGCGCCAGATCTGCCCGCCCTTGAGGAAAAGATCATCGGCACCTATGACGCGGCGGCGGCGGTGATCGACCGCGCCCTTTCGGGACCAGAAGGGAATGAAAGCGCATGAGCAAGGCAAAAGGCACGACAGAGGACCCCAAGGCATTGATTCACGAAAGCTATCAGATCGAAGGGATCACCCTGTCCGAATGCCGCTCGATCTTTCTGGACTGGGCGCTCAGCCTGCCGCTGGAAGAGGATACGGGTGCTGCGATCAAGACCCTGCTGGAACGCTATGGCGATGATGCGCCCGATCACCCCATGTCGCAGGTGCTGCGCGAGGGGCAGGGCGGCATGACCGCGCCCCGGCGCCGGGGCGGTTGGCGCGGCCGCACGCGCAACTAGCGGTGATTTAGAGCCGAACCATCCCCAGTAGAAACGGAAATCCGCCACCTGTTATCAGCTATGTCGGACAGGCTTGCTTTCGTAACGACCGTGAGCGGCGATTGGTGGATTGCGCGACGAACGGCGGGAGGGAGCCCGGAGTGACGTGAAGCGCAAGCCGGGCCAGCGCCTGCCCGGGGTGGGCGATACTGACCTATGTTCATGCCACTTAATTTCTCAACCGTGATGAACCCCATCGAGGGAATACCCAGCCTCACCAAATCGCCCGCCCGACCGGCGGGCAGGCGATGGCCCGGCGCCTTCGGCTTGTTCCGGGCCTGGGTGCCACTGATTGACTGCAGCAAACTCCGCGTATCGGGCACCTGACCTGCTCAGTCCGGACCGCCGCTCTTAGCGGGCCTGATATTGACTGAGGATGTCGCTACCGCCGCCGAATGGCCCCATTATCAATGACGTTTCGACTAAAACGTGCCTCAATCTGAGGCGAATGTCCCTCAACGCCACAGCCGGGCGGCCCTGCGTTGCCCCGAAGGAGGACTTGATGAAGACCTTGAAAATCATTGCCGCGATTGGCCTGGGTGCCCTTGTTTCTGCCTGTTCGTCCGTGCCGGATCTCGCCAGCCGCAACGCGCCCTTCGAAGCGACACCGCAGCTGGCCTTTCAACAACCCGCGCCGGGTGCGGGGGGGCAGATGGTCCTGCCGCAATCGCTTCAGGTCACTGCCATCAATGTGCGGGTGCCGGAAAGCCTCAAGGTCTCCGAGGCGAACCTCTTTTACCCCAGTGCCGATATCGTCTGGCGCGGTGAGCCGATCGGCAACCGCCACGCACAGGTTCAGAAGATCTTTGAACAGGCCTTTCTGCACGGCACCAAAGACATGAATGGCACGGTGGACGTGGTGCTGGATGTCGAGGTGACCCGTTTCCATTCGGTCACGGAAAAGACCCGCTACAGCATCGGCGGTGTCCACAACATGGAATTCAAACTGACCGTCCGTTCCGCGGAAACCGGTCTGCCGCTGGCCCCGACCCGGGAGGTGGAGGCGAACCTCCGCGCATTTGGCGGCAAGCAGGCGATTGATGCCGACCGCCGCGGTCAGACCCAGAAAGTGCGGGTCAGCGGCTATCTGGCCCAAGTGATCCGCCAGGAGCTGGCCAGGCCCTCGGTGTAGGCTGGCGGGCCTCTGCCCGGGCCCTTTGAATTCCGGGCTTTCACTGGCAGCGGTAAAGCACTAGACGGGGCGCTATGACAGCGCCCCTTTCCCCATCCCGCCCCTCAGACGCAGCACCTTCGGGTGATCTGCCCGTCGTGAGGCTTTTGCCCAAGGCCAATGCCCGCGCCATCCGCCACGGCTTTCCCTGGGTCTATGCAAACGAATTGGTCACCGACCGCCGCACCCGCAAGCTGGACCCCGGCACGCTGGCCCTGCTGGAAGATAACGAGCGGCAGCCGATGGGGCTGGTGTCGGTCAACCCGAATTCCAAGATCATCGCACGGGTGCTTGACCGCGATCCGGCGGCTGTCATCGACCAGCGCTGGTTCGAAGGGCATATCGCCCGCGCCCTGCACCTGCGCGCGCGGATGTTCGATGCGCCGTTCTACCGCCTGATCCATGCGGAGGCGGATGGCCTGCCCGGCGTGGTGATCGACCGTTTCGGCGACACCTGCGTGGTGCAACCCAATGCGGCCTGGGCCGAGGCCCTGCTGGAGCCGCTGTGCGCGGCCCTGATTGCCGTGACCGGCGTGACCCATGTGCTCAAGAACGCCGCCGGACGCACCCGTGCGCTGGAAGGGCTGGACGATGTGAACGCGGTGCTGGCAGGCAGCGCGCCGACCGGCCCGGTGCCGGTGCAGATGAACGGTGCGATCTATCTGGCCGACCTCACGGGCGGGCAAAAGACCGGCATCTTCTATGACCAGCGGCCCAACCATGCCTTTGCGGCCAGCCTGTCCCGTGGCGCACGTGTCCTTGATGTCTTCGCCCATGTGGGCGGCTTCTCCCTCGCCGCCCTCGCGGCGGGTGCGCAGAGCGCGCTGGCGGTGGATGGATCGGCCCCGGCGCTGGAACTGGCGCAGGGCGGGGCAGAGGCCGCAGGCCTTGCCGACCGCTTCCAGACCCGGCAGGGCGATGCCTTTGACGTGCTGACCGATTTGCGCGCGGAAGGGGCCGAATTCGACGTGGTGATCTGCGACCCGCCGGCATTTGCACCGGCGCGCCCCGCGCTGGAGGCGGGGCTGCGCGCCTATGAGCGTATCGCGCGGCTGGCCGCACCGCTGGTGGCCGAGAATGGCATCCTGGGCCTTTGCTCCTGCTCTCACGCCGCCGACCTGTCGCAGTTCCGCGTGGCCAGCGTGCGCGGCATCGGCCGCGCGGGGCGCAAGGGTGTGTTGCTGCACACCGGTTTTGCCGGGCCGGACCATCCGCAATTGCCGCAACTGGCCGAAAGCGGCTACCTGAAATCGCTCTTCTTCCGCCTCTGATGCGGGTGCTGATCGACACCTGCGTGCTTTATCCGACGGTGATGCGCGAAATGGTGTTGGGCGCGGCGGCACAGGGATTGTATGAGCCGGTCTGGTCGGCCCGCATCCTTGAGGAATGGGCCCGCGCCGCCATCAAATTGGGACCGGCAGGCGAAGCCCAGGCGCGCGCCGAAATCGCCCTGCTGCGCCGCGACTGGCCAGCGGCGGAACGGCCTCCGGCCCCTGGCATTGCCGCGCGGCTCTGGCTTCCGGACGCGGATGACATCCATGTTCTGGCGGTCGCGGTGGCGGCAAGTGCCGATGCGATCATGACCTTGAATGCCAAGGACTTTCCCAGGGGAACCCTGGCCGGGGAAGGGCTGGACAGGATCGACCCGGATCACTTCCTGACAAGGCTCTGGACGGATCACCCTGGCAAGATCACCACCGTGGCAGACCATGTCCTGCAGACCGCAAGGGCGCTGTCGGGCGAAGCATGGGAGATGCGGGCGCTGCTGAAAAAGGCGCGACTGCCGCGTCTGGCCAAGGCGCTGACCCGGTAGCGGGGGCGGAATTTTCAAAAATTCCGGCACGAAAAATTCAAATTTTTCGGCTCTGTCTCAGCTGTTCCAGCGGGATTCCAGCTTTTGCAGCGCGGCGATGCGTTCGTCGGTCCTGGGGTGGCTCAACAGCCATGCGGGCGCGCTGCCATGGTTGCTTTGCGTCAGGGCTTCCAGCTTGCGAAACAGCGAGATCTGCGGCGCAACGCCGATCCCGGCCTTGGTCAGCAGGGCGGCGGCATAGGCGTCCGCCTCGTATTCATCGCCCCGCGACAGGCGCGCCGCCAGCAGCGTGGTGATCATATTGGCGAGCCAGACGCCAACGAATGGAATGAACCGGCCCAGCACCATCGCCAGCACCGTGCGGATGGCATTCTGGCCGGAAAAGTCGATCATCCGCCGCCGGGAATGCCCCAGCGCCACATGGCCCAGCTCATGCGCGATCACCGATGCGATCTCTTCGGCAGAAACCTCGCCCGAGCGGAACTTGTTGTAGAACCCCCGGGTGATGAAAATGCGCCCGTCCGGTGCGGCCAGCCCGTTCACCGGCTCGATCTCGTAGATATGCACCTTGATCTGCGGCAGATCGAGCGCGCGGGCCAGCCTGTCGCTGACCTCCTTCAGGGCCGGATCGGCCAGCCGCGTCGATCGCGCATCCAGTTCCCGCGCGGTGCGCCAGCTGGAAAAGCGGTACATCGCCAGCGCATAGAGAATGGCCAGAAGGATTGGAAGGACACGGATCATGCGCTCAATATGGGGGCGGGCGGCGCGGGGGCAAGCGGTTTGTCGGTAGAATGCCGCGCGCCCCGCCCGGGGTTACCACGCCACCGGCATCGCCGTGGGGCCGCGAAAGGCCCAGCCCCGGAAGGGTACTGGCCCGGTCAGCCGCAGGCCCGGCAGCGCCTCGAATAGCAGCGGCAGGGCCACCTGGGTGATCAGGCAGCGCGCGGCGGCTGCCCCGGCGCAGAAATGCGGCCCTGCGCCAAAGGGGATGGCCGCAGCGGTATCGCGCGTGATGTCAAAATCCTCCGGCCGGTCAAAATGCGCCTCGTCCCGCCCGGCAGAGGAAAACATCAAAAAGACCCGGTCGCCGGGATCAAACCGCACCGCGCCCACCCGGTCCTCGCGCGCAACGATGCGGGGCGACATGCCGATGGGGCTGATCCAGCGCGCGTATTCCGCAAAGGCCTCCTGCCAGCTGTTCTGGCCGCGACGGATGCGCTGCAACTGGTCGGGATGGGTCAAGAGCGCCCAGGCGATGCCCGCGATTGCATCGCGCGGCTCGTTCTGGCCGCCGGAAATCACCAGCTTGATATTGGCGCGCAGGCTGTCCATCGGCAGTCCCGCCTCCTGCTGAACCGCAAGGGCGCTCATCGGGGCAGGGCTGGCGAAGGCCCTGTCGATATGGCTGTCGATCAGCGCCGTGGCCGCGTGACAGCGCGCCTCCACCCCGGCATCACCGGTGTAATTCGCGCAGCCGTCGATCATGTGCTGGCTGACCCGGTCCATTTCCGTGCAAGACATTTCCGCCAGCCCGGTGATGGCGATCAGCGCCGAGGCCGAGACCGGCATGGCATAATCCGTCACCAGGTCACAGGAGCCGCGCGGGGCGAGATCCGCAAGGATGCGCCGGGCCGAGGCTTCAAAGACCGGGGCCCAGTGCTGCGCCACGGTGCGCGGGCTGAGCGCGGGAAACAGCGCGCGCCGCTCCGCCTGATGGTCGGCCCCGTCCTTGCGCATCATGTTCTCGCCCATGAGACGGGTCATCAGCCCATCCGGCTGCCGGGAGGAAAACACCTCGATCCGCTTTTCCTCGCGGTGGATGTCATCGCGCCGGGTCAGCAGGGTTGCATCCAGTTCCGGCACATAGGCGATGGGGGCCTCATGCCGCATACGCGCGAGTATGGGATAGGGATCAGCGGCAAAGCTGGCCGGGTCGAGGGAGAAGAGGGGCGCATTGGACATGGCAAGAGCCTAGGGCAGACCGAAGCTCCAGCCAATTGTAATGACGCGGGACACAATGACGTGGGGCGCCCGGCTTGCGCCGGGCGGGAGCGTCAGGCCAGTCTGGCGTCCATCGTGATCTCAGCCGTCAGCAGTTTGGAAATCGGGCAATTCTCCTTGGCGGTTTTGGCCGCTTCGGCAAATTGGTCTTCCGTTGCATTCGGTATGGTCGCGGTCACATCCAGATGCACCTTGGGAATGTGAAACCCGCCGTCCTTCTGCTCCAGATAGACGGTCGCCCTGGTCTCGATGCTGTCGGCGACAAGTTCATGCCCTTCAAGCACCATGGAAAGCGCCATGGAGAAACAGGAGGCATGGGCCGCCCCGATCAGTTCTTCGGGGTTGGTGCCTTTGCCGTCCTCGAAGCGGGTGTTGAAACCATAGGGCTGATCCGCCAGCACGCCGGTCTGGGTGGAAACAAACCCCTTGCCTGTCTTCAGATTGCCGGACCATTTTGCCGAACCTGATTTCTTGATTGCCATGATATCGTCCTTTCAACTCTATGCGCCGGACCAACGCGCCGATGCGCATAGCGTTCCGTATGAGGTACAGCGGGGAAGGAGAAAGTGAAGGATGGGCGAAACACGGGCGATGGGAGGTGCCGATCAAGTTGAAGCATCACTTTAACTTATATATTTAATACTCAGGAATATATTGGAAATATATCATTCCTGAGGCTTTTTCTGCCCCTTCGATACAGGCGCGCAGACCGTTCACCAAGGCACCGCCTCAGCGCGCCATGGACTTGATCCCGCGCGACAGGCCTTCCAGGGTCATGGGCACCATCGCCTCCGGGCCGAAAATCTCGCGGATCATGGAGATCGACTGGGTGTAGGGCCAGTATTTCTCCGGCACCGGGTTGATCCACAGATTGCTTTGCCACTGATCACGCGCACGGGTCAGCCATGTGGCGCCGCTTTCGGCGTTCCAATGTTCATTGGCGCCGCCCGGATAGGCGATTTCATAGGGCGACATGGAGGCGTCGCCAACGAAAATGCATTTGTAATCAGGGCCATAGGTGCGCAGGATCTCATGGGTGCTCAGCTGTGCATCCCAGCGGCGGCGGTTGTCCTTCCACACGCCTTCATAAAGGCAGTTGTGAAAGTAGAAATATTCAAAATGCTTGAACTCCGCCTTGGCCGCGCTGAATAGCTCCTGCACCACCTTTACATGCGGGTCCATGGAACCGCCCACGTCGAGAAACAGCAGCACCTTGACCGCATTGCGCCGCTCGGGGCGGGTTTTCACATCCAGATAGCCATGTTCTGCCGTGGCGCGGATGGTGCCGTTCAGGTCCAGCTCCTCCTCCGCGCCGTCACGGGCCCAGCGGCGCAGGCGTTTCAGGGCCACCTTGATGTTGCGCGTGCCCAGTTCGACATTGTCGTCCAGGTTGCGGAATTCGCGTTTGTCCCAGACCTTGGTCGCGCGCTGGTGGCGGCTTTCCTTCTGGCCGATGCGCACCCCTTCGGGGTTGTAGCCATAGGCCCCGAAGGGCGAGGTGCCCGCGGTGCCGACCCATTTGTTGCCCCCCTGATGGCGGCCTTTTTGTTCCTCAAGACGTTTCTTGAGCGTTTCCATCAGCTTGTCGAAGCCTCCCAAAGCTTCGATCTCGGCTTTCTCGGCCTCGGTCAGGTGCTTTTCCGCCATCTTTTCCAGCCAGTCGCGCGGGATGTCGACAGCTTCAAGAACGTCGTCCAAGCTAATGTTTTCCAAGCCTTTGAAGGCTGCGGCAAAGGCCTGGTCGAACTTGTCGATGTTCCGCTCGTCCTTCACCATCGACACCCGCGCGAGGTAATAGAACGCCTCGACGTCATAGGTCGCGATTCCGGCTGCCATGCCGTCCAGGAACGCCAGGAATTCCCGCATCGAGACGGGCACCTTATGGGCGCGCAGCTGGTCGAAGAAGGGAAGGAACATGCGTCAGCCCATCATCATGCGGTCAACAATGACGGTCAGGATCATGCCGACAATCAGGAAGGCAATGCCATAGCCTGCGGCGTATTGTGCGATGTCCTTGCGGTTGCCCGCCCGCCTGCGCGCGGTCAGCCCGCCGATCAGGGCCCCGACAAGCGCCAAAACGATTGCGATCATATTCTTCCGCCCGTGGTTACGAGCCTTTCAGCGGGTTCAGCGAAGCGATCTCGCGCAGCTTGGCCCGCACGGCCCAATCTGGCCCAAACCCGTATCGCGCCCAGCCCACACTGTCCAGCCTGACGCCACTGGCCTCTGTGGGGCGGTTCTCCAGTTCCAGCGCCTCTGCGCGCAGCAACAACAGGGTGGCGAGCAAAGCGGCATTCTCCGACTGGATCGCCGTGTCCACATGTGGGGCGATCAGCCGCAGGGCGCGGTTGCCGTCGCCCTTGGTGATGGCATAGGCCGCCACTTGGGTGGCGACATAGGCCCGGTGCAGCCGGGTGCCCGGCGACATCGCATAATAGCGGTCGGCAATCAGATAATGTTTCTGGGCCATTTCCGCATCGCTGGCCTGCATGACACGGCCCATGGCGTAATGGGCAAAGGCGCGGCGGTGGTCCTGCCAGCCCATCGCACCGGCAATCCGGATCGCTTCCTGTGCCGCGGCCTGACGCCTGGCAAAGGAGACCGAACGCCCGCCCAGCGCGGTCTGGATCGCCTTGCTCCATTCCGTGGGGGTGCGGGTGGCAAAGCGCGCCCTGGCCTGGGCACCGCGCGGATTGATGCGCGCCAGGATCGCGGGCAGGGCGGCGGCCACCTGGCCCCGTGTCATCCCCGAGCGCAGCGCGGGATCGTAATAGGCGCGCAGGATCAGCATGTCGAAACCCGTCAGCACCGTATGGACATTGTCGTCGTTGAAGACGGAATCGGGCAGGCGGTAGAGATCGTTCAGCGGCCCCAGCGCCTGCGCCAGTTCCTCGTGCAGGCAATCGCGCACCTCTTGCGGGCTGGCATCGTTCGGCAGGAAGATCGCGATCTTTTCGCGGGTTTTCAGCAGGGTCCAGTTGGTCTTGGCCTGCCTGCGGGCGCTGCGGTATTCGTCAATCGTGGTGACATTGGGGGCCACGAAACAGGCCGCCTGGGGCAGAACCCGGCGGATGTCCTCGCGGCTGACGGCCTGGATGGTGATATTCGCATCCCCTGAACGGGCCTCGCGGATGTCGATTTTTGCCTCGCTGCGCAGACGCGCCATCAGCTTTCTGAGATCGGGCAGCAAGGTGGGTGGGGGGCTGCCCGCAACCCGCAGGGAAATCGGCGTTTCAAAGCGGGTCAGCACCGGCAGGCTGCGGCCGCTCTCCATCTGGAAGGACAGTTCGATGAAATCCAGGGCAAGATCGTTGTTCGACCGCACCGGCGCTTCGGGCAGGCTGGTTGCAAAGCTCTTCATCGGCGGCAGGCTGCTGGCCGACGTGTCAAGGGCGGCGCGGGTGGCGACATCGGGGTTGGAAGCAGGGACGCAGGCGTTCAACAGCAATACGAGCGGCAGGAAAATGCGACCCCTCACAGAAAGAACCCTTGTCTGAACAAGGGGTTGGCGAATATCTGTTGGTCTGGCGTCGCGGCGGATGCCTGCGCCGACTGAGCGGTTCTGCTGTTCATCTGTGCCTGCCTGCACTTTTTGTTCTGTCGATCCGAGGCCTTTTCACCTTCTGACCCGACTTGAGTAGGGAGCAATTGAGGCAAAATGGAGGCAAAGCCGACAGTTTGGGGCAGGCGCGCGCATTGTGGCTTTCAGGTCAGCACGCGGGGCCGGGCGGATAGCGGCGGCGCAGGCCGCCGGCGTTCAGCGTTGCGCGCGCGCCATGAAGGCAAGCCGTTCGAACAGATGCACGTCCTGCTCGTTCTTCAGCAGGGCGCCATGCAGCTTGGGCAGCGCGCTGCTGCCGTCCTTCCTGAGGTCCTCGGCATCCATGTCCTCGGCCAGCAGCAGTTTCAGCCAGTCCAGCACTTCGGAGGTGGAGGGTTTCTTTTTCAGACCGGCCTGATCGCGGATTTCGTAGAACTGCGTCAGCGCGGTGGTCAGCAGGTTCTGCTTGATCCCCGGGTGATGCACCTCGACGATCTTTTTCAGCGTCTCCATCTCGGGGAAGCGGATGTAGTGAAAGAAACAGCGGCGCAGAAATGCGTCGGGCAGTTCCTTTTCATTGTTCGAGGTGATGATGACGATCGGGCGCTGGCGGGCCTTGATCGTCTCGCCGGTCTCGTAGACATAGAACTCCATCTTGTCGAGCTCCTGCAGCAGGTCGTTGGGGAATTCGATGTCGGCCTTGTCGATCTCGTCGATCAGCAGCACCACCTTTTCATCGGCCTCGAAGGCCTCCCAGAGCTTGCCCTTGCGGATGTAGTTCCTGACGTCATGCACCCGCTCTTCGCCCAGCTGGCTGTCGCGCAACCGGCTGACCGCATCGTATTCGTAAAGCCCCTGTTGCGCCCTTGTGGTCGACTTGATGTTCCATTCGATCATCCGCAGCCCCAGCGCGGAAGAGACCTGCAGCGCCAGTTCCGTCTTGCCGGTTCCGGGTTCACCCTTGACCAGCAGGGGGCGTTCCAATGTCACGGCGGCATTGACCGCGATGGTCAGATCGTCCGTGGCGACGTAATCGGCGGTGCCTTGAAATTTCATTTGCTTTCAATCCTCTGTGATCCGGAGCTTGGCTTGAAGTCTTTAACCAAGAATCAAAAGGATTGTGTAGTGACAAAACTGAAAGGCTGAGGTAGACGCTGCGGCAGGGAGCGTTCTCGGGGAGATAAGTCTCACATGCTCAGTCTAAAAACACTTGAGGGACAATCGATGAAACAGGAAGTTTTCCTGCCGGATAATTATTCGCCGGCTGAAGATGAACCATTCATGAATGACAAGCAGCTGGAATATTTTCGTCGCAAGCTGCTGAACTGGAAATCCGAATTGCTGGCAGGCAGCCGCGACACCATCGAAGGGTTGCAGGACGGCACAAGGAACATTCCGGACGTGGCCGACCGGGCAAGCGAAGAGACCGACCGCGCGCTTGAATTGCGCACGCGTGACCGTGCGCGCAAACTGGTGGGCAAGATCGACGCGGCCCTGCGCCGGATCGACGAGGGGGAGTTCGGCTATTGCTCGGTGACGGGCGAACCGATCTCGCTCAAGCGGCTGGATGCGCGGCCCATCGCGACGATGAGCCTGGAAGCGCAGGAAAAGCACGAGCGCCGCGAAAAGGTGCACCGCGACGATTGAGCGGGGCGCCAAAGCAGGCAATCCAATCCGCCGGGGCAAATGCCCCGGCGTTTTCATATGAGGCAGGATGCGGATTTCAAATGCCATTGTGATCGGCGCCGGGATCGGCGGGCTGGCGGCCGCGGCGGCCCTGGCACGGCGCGGTGTTGCGGTGACGCTGCTGGAGCAGGCCGACAGGCTGGGCGAAGTCGGCGCGGGCCTGCAGGTCAGCCCCAATGGCATGGCGGTCCTGCGGGCCCTGGGGCTGGAGCCGGAGCTGCGCCGCAAACAGGCGGTGGCGGGCCGCGCGGTTGTGCTACAGACCGAGACCGGTCGCGAGGTGGCGCGGCTGGACCTTGCGCGCCTGCGCCCCGATCAGCCCTATTGCTTTTTGCACCGTGCCGATCTGGTCGACATGCTGGCCGGTCTGGCCCGGCGCGCCAATGTCAGCTTTGAATTCGGCGCGAAAGTGGCAAGCGTGCGGCCCGGCACCCTGCCGCAGGTGCAGCTTGCCGGGGGCGGCACAAGGCGCGCAGAGGTGGTGGTGGCCGCGGATGGCATCCATTCCGTCGCGCGTTCTGTCCTGAACGGGGCGGACAAGGCGGCTTTCACCGGGCAGGTGGCCTGGCGCGCTTTGGTGCCGAACCATATGGGCCACCCGGCAGAGGCGCATGTGGCCATGGGGCCGGGCCGCCATCTGGTCAGCTATCCGATCCGGGGCGCAAGCCAGGTGAACCTTGTTGCGGTCGAGGAACGTGACAGCTGGGCGGCGGAGGGCTGGAACCATGCGGATGCGCCCGCGCATCTGCGCGCCGCCTTTGACGGGTTTACCGGGCAGGCCGCAGAGATGATCGCGACGGTGCGCGAGGTGACGCTTTGGGGGTTGCATCAGCATCCCGTGGCGGCGCATTGGCATCAGGACGGGATTGTCCTGCTGGGGGATGCGGCCCATCCGACGCTGCCGTTTCTGGCCCAGGGGGCCAATATGGCGCTGGAAGACGCCTGGGTTCTGGCCGGGGCGCTGACCGGGCGCGGGCAGGCGGGTCTGGCCTCTTATCAGGCTGCCCGGCAACCCCGGGTGCGCCGGGTGATCGCTGCGGCCTCACGCAATGCCTGGCGCTATCATCTGCGTCCGGGGCCTGTCCGCAGTGCTGCGCATCTGGGTCTCGGGCTGGTCAGCCGCCTGGCGCCGGGCCTGATGGTTGGCGGATTTGACTGGCTTTACGGGCATGACGTGACCCGGGCGTGATCCTGATGAGCGCGCTGCGCGCGCAAGCCATTATGGATTTTTGCTGCGGGATGGATTTTCGCTGCGGGCCCACCATCCCAGGAAAGTCTGGCGCCACCCTTGATTGATCTCTTTCATGGCACCATCCGCCCGTCTTCCCAAGCACAATAGCCGTCTCCCCCTGCGGGGGGCCCTCGGCGATTGTGCTTGGCAATCCGGTCGGCTGGCGCCCTGACGTGCTCAAGCAAGGGCGGCGCCAGACCAGGGATGTCAGCGGGTCAGACCTGGGTCTTTGACCGTTGCAGCATGCCAAAAAGATCGCGGGGATCGTCGGGGTCTGCCAGCAGGTCCAGGGGCCGGAAAAATCCGGTGCCCGCGATCTGATCGCGGATGTAGCGCAGGGCGGAGAAATCCTCGATCGCGAAGCCGACGCTGTCAAAAAGCGTGATCTGGCGGTCGTCGGTCCGGCCCTGGGCCTGGCCGGTCAGCACCTGCCAGATCTCCGTCACCGGGTGGTCGGGGGCAAGCTGCTGGATCTCGCCTTCGATCCGGGTCTGTTCGGGGTATTCAACAAAGATCCCCGCCCGCTGCAGGATCGCCGGGGCCAGTTCGGTCTTGCCCGGGCAATCGCCGCCGATGGCGTTGATATGCACGCCGCTGCCGACCATGTTGTCGGTCAGGATGGTGGCATATTGCTTGTCTGCCGTGCAGGTGGTGATGATCTGTGCGCCCAGCATCGCCTCTTCGGCGCTGGCGCAGGAAACCACCGTGATCCCCTGGTCCGCAAGGTTGGCGGCGCATTTGCGGGTTGCGGCGGGGTCGATGTCGTAAAGACGCACCTCGTCCACGCCGGCGATGGCCTTCATCGCGAGGCTCTGGAACTCCGACTGGGCGCCATTGCCGATCATCGCCATCACATGCGCGCCTTTCGGCGCCAGCAGCCGCGCCACCAGCGCCGAGGTGGCGGCGGTGCGCAGGGCGGTGAGCAATGTCATCTCGCTGAGCAGAACCGGATAGCCCGAGGCCACATCGGCCAGCAGGCCGAAGGCGGTCACGGTTTGCAGCCCGTCCCGGGTGTTGCCGGGGTGGCCGTTGACGTATTTGAAGCCGTAATCCTCGCCATCCGAGGTGGGCATCAGTTCGATCACGCCTTTCTCCGAATGGCTGGCCACGCGCGGGGTCTTGTCGAAAAGCTGCCAGCGCCGGAAGTCAGCCTCGATATAGGCCGCGAGACCCTTGAGCATCTCCTCCACGCCGATGTGGTGGATCAGCTTCATCATGTGATCGACGGATACGAAAGGCACCAGCGCCTTTTCAGAGGGGGTCATCATGATCTGTTCCTTCAATAGGCGCGGTTGGGACGGTCGAAGACGCGGCGGCCCAGGGCCGAGGCGGCGAGATCCACCATCAGGGTTGCGGTCTTGCCGCGTTCGTCGAGGAAGGGGTTCAGCTCCACCAGGTCGAGCGAGGTCATCAAGCCGCTGTCATGCAGCATTTCCATGACAAGGTGGCCTTCGCGCACCGTGGCGCCGCCCGGCACCGTGGTGCCGACGGCCGGGGCCACCGCGGGGTCGAGGAAATCCACGTCGAGGGAGACATGCAGCAACCCGTTTGCCGCGGCCACCCGGTCGAGGAAGGCCTGCAGCGGGCGGGCGATGCCGCTTTCGTCGATCTCGCGCATGTCCACATGGGTGATGGCGCTGTCCTGCAGGGCGGCGCGTTCTGCCGCATCGACGGAGCGCAACCCGATGATGGCGACGTTTTCCTCGGGCAGCGGGGTGCCGATTTCGGGAAAGCCGTCAAACCCCTTGCGCCCGGTGACATAGCCCAGCGGGGTGCCGTGCAGGTTGCCGCTGTCGCTGGTCTCGGGGGTATGAAAGTCGCTGTGCGCGTCGAGCCAGAGCACGAAGAGCGGGCGCGCGGCCTGGCGGGCATGGCGCATCACCCCCAGCACAGAGCCCAGCGACAGCGCGTGATCGCCGCCCAGGAAGATCGGCAGCCCCTCCTGCATCGCCGCTTCGGCGGCATCGGCAAGGCTTTGCGTCCAGGCGATGGTGGCCTCAAGCTCCACCAGCTTGGGGTGCGGTCTGGCGGTAAAGGGGGCGGGGGCGACATTGCCCCTGTCGCTGACCTCATGGCCCAGATCGCGCAGCGCCTGGGGCAGGCCCGCGGTGCGGTAGGCGTCGGGGCCCATGAGACAGCCCTTGCTGCGTTTGCCGGAATCCATCGGCGCGCCGATCAGAATGCAGTTGCGTGTGGTCATGTGGAGGGTCCTTTGCTGTTGATCTGGAGATACCCTGCCGAACGGGGCGTGGACAACTGGGCAAACTGGCCGTATTGAGCCGCATATGATCAATATGGACAGCCGAAATGGACAAAACGGATGAGCGCCTGATTGCGGCCCTGCGCCATGACGCGCGTGCGGCGCTGTCGGACCTTGCCACCACGCTGAACCTGTCGCGCACCACGGTCCGGGCACGGATCGCGAAACTGCGCGAAAGCGGCGAGATCATCGGTTTCACCGTGGTGACCCGCGCGGATGTCGCCCGTGACCCGGTGCGCGGCATGATGATGATCGGGATCGAGGGGCGCGGCACCGAACGGATCACCCGGCAGCTTGGCAGCATGCGCCAGGTCCGCGCGGTGCACAGCACCAATGGCCGTTGGGATGTGATCGTGGAAATCGGCAGCGAGACGCTGGAGGATTTCGACGCGGCGCTGACCCAGATCAGGCGGCTGGACGGTGTGGTGGCGAGCGAGACCAGCCTGTTTCTGAAAACCCGGAAATCAGGCTGAACGGCGGGCTGCGGCAATCCAGATCGCGGTCAGGCCCAGGGAGATGACGGCATTCCAGCCTGCCATCGACAGGCCTGCCAATTGCCAGACAACCTCGTCGCACATGACAACGCCCATGGGGCCGTCCATCGACAGCAGGTCGCCGCCGGTCATGGTGCCCAGGTCCATGCCACCCCCGGTGCAGGAGGAGGGGCCGGGCCACCAGCCCCATTCGACACCTGCGTGATAGGCGCCGATGCCTGCGGTCGTGGCGGCGGCCAGCGCGCCCAGCCAGGCCAGCAGACGGTGCCCGCCCGCCAGCAGCGCCACCCCGATCAGGATGGCCGCCGCATGGGGCCAGCGTTGCCACAGGCACAGCTTGCAGGGGGCCAGCCCACCCAGGTGCTGAAATCCGAAGGCGCCCAGCAGCAGGGCGGCGGAGCCGAGCGTGGCCAGCAGGATCAGGGTTTTCCGGGTCATATGTACCTCACGAGGACAAAGGCGCCGACCAGCAGCAGGATAAACAGGCTGAACATCAGGCCAAGCCTGCGTTCGATGAATGCCCGCACCGGCGCGCCGAATTTCCACAGCAGCGCCGCCACGATGAAGAACCGCAACCCCCGCGCCAGGATCGAGGTGGCGATGAAAGTGCCCAGCGGCATGCCGGTCCAGCCGGACATGATGGTGATCACCTTGTAGGGGAAGGGGGTGACGCCGGCGGTCAGCACCGCCCAGAACCCCAGGTCGTTGAACCGTTCGGAGAATTCGGCCATCGCCTCGGCCTTGCCCATGGCGGCAAGGATCGGCTCGCCCAGGGTTTCAAAGGCAAATGCGCCGATGGCATAGCCCAGCAGCCCGCCCAGCACCGAGGCCACCAGCGCGACAAAGGCGATCAGGAA
This sequence comes from Sulfitobacter sp. PR48, assembly GCF_028807335.1. Lineage (NCBI taxonomy): Bacteria > Pseudomonadati > Pseudomonadota > Alphaproteobacteria > Rhodobacterales > Roseobacteraceae > Sulfitobacter > Sulfitobacter sp. PR48. The sequence continues at coordinate 46,114 of NZ_JARAMM010000020.1, forward strand.
GGCGCGCTTGGGCCGTGCGATGATCATCGGGATCATCAGGATGTCGGGCGGGATCGGGAAGACCGAGCTTTCGATGAAAGCGACTAAAGCCAGCGCCCAAAGCGCATGGCGATGCTGGGCCAGGCTCAGCGTCCAGTCATAAAGGCGTTGGATCATTTCGTAAGGCCCGATCACTCGTCTGCCCTGCAACATCATGTGGCGGGGCCGGGGTCAAGGGCCTTGGGCGCACAAAGCCCCTTGCCGCCACTTCAAGTGCAAGTTAAAGCAATCGCCGTGTGCCCGAGTGGTGGAATGGTAGACACGACGGATTCAAAATCCGTTGCCGCAAGGCGTGCCGGTTCAAGTCCGGCCTCGGGTACCATCCAATTGGATAAGAACATGGGTTCTGACGGGAGCCGCCAATGCCCTGGATCGACATGGCGCGTGGCGGCATGTTTTGGCCTCAATGCCCGGTCTTTGAGAATTTGATTCGACCTTTCCCGGGGCGGATCGGTTGAATCCAGCACCAGTTCCGGCCATTGAGCTTGATTGGTTCCCCCCCGAAAACAACCCGACGACAACCTTGGCGAGAATTGGGCGAAGGTGCGATGATTTTCCGGGCGATGTGATTGTTTCTGGATTCTGCACAATGAGGGCGCGGTTTGTAGGCGGCGTTTTCGCGGAGCGCGCGGCGGCCCCTTATTAATATGAGGTGTGCCGGTGCTGGCACTGCTGTATCTGGAAACAATCAGGCATCACTTTTCGGAAAATCTTGGTAAAACAGGGCCGTAAATTGGACTCAAGATGGGCGGTCCAAACATATTTCGAACATTTTTCACTTTGTTCGCGTAAAGACAGCAGGTATCTAAGTCTTGCCCAACTGGGGGGCAAAGTCTGTAGGTCACGGGGGCGGCCGCACTTTTGCGCATCTGTTTGATGCGGGAGACGTGTGTACGCCGCGACGTTTGCGAATGTATTCACGACAGGATCATGACGTGCATGATCCGTGCCGTCTGCTGCGGTTCTCCCCATTTATGGAGCATTGGTGTGTGTCGCCCTGACCGGAGGCTTTGCTGACGGGGGTGAGTGAGTTGCTCGGAGTAAGATGAAGATGAACCGTGTGCCAAGGCCACAGATCAATCCCACGGCGTCCCCGGGACGCATTGCTTCGTATGCGGCTGAACTGCCCCACACGCAATCTGCACCATTTTCCAGACCGGCCGCGCTGCGCGCCGCGCGTCGCAACGCTTAGGAGATTACACCATGATTAGAACGCTTGACTTCAATCCATTCGCCGCAGGCACCGTCATCGACGACGAGTATGAAGGCGTGACCATCTCCGCAACCGGCGGCTCCGGCCAGGCCATGGTCTTTGACAGTGCCAACCCGACAGGCGGTGACGAGGACCTCGCCTCCGATACGCTGGGCGGTGTGCTGATCATCTCCGAAGACGGCGACAGCAGCGACCCCGATGACAACGCCACCGGCGGCAGCATCTTCTTTGATTTCGACAACGCCGTGCGGATGAAGTCGATCACCCTCAAGGACATCGAGGAAACCGGCGGCGAAGGCACACGGCTGATCTTTTACAACGAAGCGGGCGATGTCATCGAGAACCAGTTTGTCGAGCCGACAGGTGACGGCGGCGAAGTGACCCTTCAGCTCTTCGTGCCCGGCACGTTCCGCTGCGAAGTCCGCTTTCCCGGTTCCGGCGCGGTGGACAATGTGACCTTCGATGACCCCGGCTTCGGCGGCGGGGACAACGATGATCCCGACGCGGTTGATGACACGCTGATCCTGGACGAGGACACCACCGACACGGTGAACGTCCTGACCAACGATACCGATCCGAATGGCGATCCGCTGACCGTGACCTCGGCAGAAAGCCCCGATGGCGTGGTGACCTTCACGCCCGATGGCGAGGTGACATTCACCCCGAATGAAAACTTCAACGGGCCGACCACGATCACCTATACCGTTTCCGACGGCAATGGCGGCACCGACACGGGCACCGTGAACGTCACCGTGAACCCGGTGAACGATGCGCCGGTTGCGGTGGACGATACCGCCACGACCGACTTCGAGACACCGGTTGTCATCGACCTGCTGGGCAATGACACCGACGTGGACAATACCAACGACGAGCTGACGCTGGTCGATCCGACGGTCCCCGCCGAACAGGGCACGCTTGTCGACAACGGCGACGGCACTGTCACCTTCACACCCGCCGACGGTTTTACCGGCCCGGCGACCATCACCTACACCGTGCGTGATCCCGAAGGTCTGACCGACGCGGGCACCGCCACGGTCACAGTGGGCGCGGGTCCGCTGCTGGACGGCTATGTGGACGGCGACGACGATGGCAACCTGATCGACGAGGATTACCTGGGCGATCCCGATGGCGACCGCGTCAACGACCCCGATGCGATCCTGCCGGGCACCGGACCGGACGACGATTATGTCCGCGCGGGCGGCGGTGACGACACTGTTGTCACAGGTCAGGGCAACGACACCGTCGAAGGCGGTGACGGCGATGACAACATCGACACCGGCAATGGTGATCTGGCACCCGATCTGGGCTATCCTTTCGCGGCGACCGATCCGCTGGGCTATGACCCCGATGCGGACCCGGAAAACGACCGTGACTATGTGGACGGCGGTGACGGCAACGACACCATCCGCACCGGTGACGACCGCGACACCATCTTTGGCGGTGCCGGTAACGACGACATCAACGCTGGCATCGACGACGACATCATCGACGGCGGCACCGGCGACGACCGGATTGTCGGCGGCGAAGGCAACGACAGCATCCTGGGCGGTGCCGGCAACGACACGATCTATGCGGGCAACGACCCCGACCTGATCCCCGATGTGGTCAACATCACCGACGAGGACACCGGCGGCGTTTCGCCCGACCGGAATCCCGACAACGGCATGGACACTGTCAACGGCGGTGCCGGCGATGACGTGATCTATGGTGCCGACGACCGCGACTCGCTGTCCGGCGGCTCCGGCGACGATTACATCGACGGTCAGATCGACGATGACATCATCAACGGCAACACCGGCAATGACACCTTGCTGGGCGGCCAGGGCGACGACAGCGTTTCCGGCGGGCAGGGCGATGACCTGCTTGAAGGCGGCATCGGCAATGACACCCTGCGCGGCAACCGTGATAACGACACGCTGATGGGTGGTGACGGCGACGACAGCCTTGATGGCGGCGGCGAAGACGACGAGCTTTACGGCGGCGACGGCGACGACAACATGATGGGCGGCCAGGGCGACGACCTTCTGGACGGCGGCGCGGGCAATGACACGATGACCGGCGGTGCGGGTCAGGATACTTTTGTCAACGTCAACGCCGGTGACGTGGTCGACGGCGGCTCCGGCCCGGTGGACAACGATACGCTCGACCTGCGCGGCTCAACCGCGCCGGGCGGCAGCTTCAGCATCACCTACACGTCGGCAGACCGGGAAGACGGTATCGTCAACTACCTTGATGCGGACGGCAACGACGCAGGCCAGCTGGTGTTCGAGGAAATCGAGAACATCATCCCCTGTTTCACCCCCGGCACAAAGATCGCCACACCCAAGGGTGAGCGCCGTGTCGAGGAGTTGCAGGTGGGCGACCGCGTGATCACCCGTGACAACGGCATCCAGGTCATCCGCTGGGTCGGCAAGCGCGACATGAGCGCCGCCGAATTCGAAAAGGCGGTCCACCTGAAGCCGGTCCTGATCCGTCAGGGCGCGCTTGGCAACGATCTGCCCGAGCGTGACATGATGGTCTCTCCGAACCACCGCGTTCTGATCGCCAACGACAAGACAGCGCTCTACTTTGAAGAGCGTGAGGTTCTGGTCGCGGCCAAGCACCTGACCGGCATGGAAGGGGTGGATGTCGTGGATGTATCCTCGACCACCTATGTGCACATCATGTTCGATCAGCACGAGGTCATCCTGTCGGATGGCGCCTGGACCGAGAGCTTCCAGCCTGGCGACATGTCGCTGGCAGGTATCGGCGATGCACAGCGTCAGGAAATCCTGGAATTGTTCCCGGAGCTGGCGACACAGAACGGCATCGATGCCTATGCATCGGCCCGCCGGTCGCTGAAGAAGCACGAAGCCCAGCTTCTGACCAAGTAACAAGTAATCCCCAGAAAATCGTGCGGTCCCTTCGGGGGCCGCACAACCGGAATATGCAGCTGCTGTTTTGACCCCGGTCAGAGAGCACGGGGAAGCGGAGTGGGCAACCACTCCGCTTTTTCTTTTGCCGGGTGACGGCGCGCCCGTTGCCGGGTATCGGTGGGGCATGGAACAGGACAACGAACTTCTGGCCGAACTGACCACCTGCGAGGAATTGGTCTGGGACGCCCTGGTCGAGGGGGATATCGCCACCGACGAAAAGATGCTGCATGCTGATTTCCTTGGCGTCTATTCGACCGGATTCGCGACCAGGGACGAGCACAGCGGGCAATTGGACGACGGTCCGACGGTCACCCGCTACAAGCTGACCGGGCACCGGGTGATGCGGCTGGGCCGCGATCACGCGGTCCTGTCCTATCGCGCCGATTTTCTGCGGGCCGGGCAGCAGGCGTCAGAGGCCATGTATGTCAGCTCGATCTGGCAACGCGAGCCGGACGGCTGGCGCAATGTCTTTTCGCAAGATACGACAGCGCGTGAGTGAAGCTCCCTGCTGTTGAGCGCCAGGTGACTTTGGCTGTGACGTCATAAGCTGATCCGAAGCGGGAAACCGGACCTGTCGAATGCCAGGCATTTCCGACCCGACCGGACATTTGGCGCGGTGTGGGTCAAGGTCAGGTGAGCGGGACTTTGCTGCCATCAAACATGAGCATCCAGGCCCGGAACAAGCCGAAGGCGCCGGGCCATCGCCTGCCCGCCCGTCGCACCAAAGGTGCGCCGTTGATCTCGGCATGCCTTCGGCATGACGGGTAGGCGATTTGGTGAGGCTGTCTGTGTCCCCGATGAATTTCATCAAGGTTGAGAAATAAAGTGGCATGAGCCAAGGTCAGTATCGCCCACCCCGGGCAGGCGCTGGCCCGGCTTGCGTCTCATATCACTCCGGACTCAATCCCGCCCTTCGCTGCATTTTTCACGGATGACCACTTAACCCCTGCCTCCCATCGGACATAACGCCGCGCTCCGGGCCAGCGATGTGACACAGCGACGTTCCACCGCTGCTGCCTGAACCCGCGACCGCGTGTCAGGGCGCGCCGCCCTTGTCCCGCCCGGCGCGCCAGTCTGCCCAGGCCTCCGGCGTATCCAGATCCAGCCGGGCGCGACTGCCGGGCAGGGGGATCAGCACGACACGCTCCCTGACCTGCGCCACCACCTCGCGCCCACCGCTGTCGCCGGTCAGCCTGGCCAGCGCCGGGAAGAGGTCTGATCTGAACACGATCGGATGGCCGGGCGCGCCTTCTGCGGTGGCGCCGCGCCAGATCAGGGCGGGGCCATCCGTATCAACCGCATCGGCAACCTTTGCCAGGTCCTGCACTGTCAGATCCGGCAGGTCGCCCAGAAGAACCATCGCACAGATGGCCCCATCGGGCAGGGCGGCGATACCGGCGCGCAGGCTGGCGTTCATGCCTTCCGCCGCATCCGGGACGGGCAGGGCCTGCAGGTCAAGCCCCGCCAGCGCCGCATATCTTGGGTGTGGTGCAGGCGGCAGGGCCACAATGACCGGACCACAGCCCAGCGCCAGCGCCTTGCCCGCCTGAAGGCGCAGCAGGGGTGTTCCATCCACCGTTTCCAGCAGCTTGTCGCGCCCCTGCATCCGCGTCGATCCGCCCGCGGCAAGGATGATGACCGGCATCAGATGATCCATCGGGTCATCCTATGGAGGTCCGGCGCCGAGCGCCATCCCGTCAGCCGCGCATCCGGTCCCCGTCGGGATCGAACAGCGCCGTGGTGATCAGCCTCGCGGGGCGCATCTGGCCCAGGATTTCGATCTCCACCTTCAGCCCTTCCGCGATCCGCCCGCGCGGGACAAAGCCCATGGCGACGGAGGTGCCGGTGAAATGCGAATAGCCCCCCGATGTGCAGAACCCCACAACCGCACCATCCAGCCAGATCGGCTCGTAGCCCTGCACATCCGCGTCTTCGGCCTCCACGTCAAAGGCCACAAGCTGCCGCGCGGGCGGCGTTGCCCTTTCCGCCTCCGCCGGGGCGCGGCCGATGAAATCCACGTTCTTCTTCCAGGAAATGAACCGGTCCAGCCCGGTTTCCGCCGCCGTGTAATCGGGCGAGAATTCCGACATCCAGGAGCCAAAGAACTTGTCCAGCCGCAGCGACATCATGGCGCGCATGCCAAAGGGCACCATGCCATGCACCTGTCCCGCCGCCCAGAGAACTGACCACAGCGCGCGCTGGTCCATCGGGTCGCAGTAGATCTCAAACCCCAGATCGCCGGTATAGCTGACGCGCTGCACGATGCAGGCGGTCTGGCCCACGGTCATCTGCCAGACGTCGAGGAATTTCATGTCCGTCACATCGGTGCGGGTGCAGGCCTGCAGCACCTCGCGTGCCTTTGGCCCCGCAATCTGGAAACCGGTGCGCTTGTCAGAGATGTTCTGAACGTCAACACCGTCTTCCAGATGATTGATAAACCACCGATAATGGAAATCCTGCGACCCGTAGGAGGCGGTCAGCTGGAAGGTCTGCGCATCCAGGCAGGAGATCGTGAAATCGCCGATCAGCTTGCCCTTTTCCGACAGCATCGGGGTCAGCGACAAGCGGCCCTGCGCCGGGACGCGGCCCGCCATGATCCGGTCCAGCCAGGCGCGGGCCTGTGGCCCGGTGACCAGGAACTTGCCAAAGTTCTGCACCTCGTTGATGCCCACCCCGTTGCGCACCGCCAGCACCTCGCGCGCGGTGGCGCCAAAGGCATCCGAGCGGCGGAAGGACGGGGTTTCATAGGTCGGCTCATCGGCCGTGGCGAAGTAATTGGCGACCTCAAGCCCGAATTGCTGGCCCCAGACCGCGCCCATCCCGGTAAAGATGTCGTACATCGGTGTGGTGCGGTGCGGCCGGGCGGCGGGCAGTTCCTCGTTCGGGTAGGAGACGGAAAAGCGTTTCTGATAGTTCTCGATCACCTTGGGCAGGGTGTAGCCCGGCGTGATCCATTTGCCGAAGCGCGCCACATCCATCGCCATCACGTCGCGCTCCGGCTCGCCCTCGATCATCCATTGCGCCAGGGTCAGGCCCACACCACCGCCCTGGCTGAAGCCCGCCATGACGCCGCAGGCGGACCAGTAGTTGCGCATTCCGGGCACCGGGCCGACCAGCGGGTTGCCATCGGGGGCAAAGGTGAAGGGGCCGTGAATCACGTTCTTGACGCCTGCGCGTTCCAGGTCGGGAAAACGGCGGTAGGCAAAGGTGATGCTGTCCTCGATCTTGTCGAAATCGTCCTGCAACAGGTCCTGACCAAAGGACCAGGGCGTGCCATCCACCGACCAGGGGCGGCAGGTCTGCTCGTAGAACCCGATGCAGAGGCCCCGGCCTTCCTGCCGCAGATAGCTTTCGCCCGCCGGGTCCATCACATGGGGATGTTCCTTGCCGTCCTGCATCATCTCAACGATCAGCGGCACCTCCTCGGTCACCAGGTACTGATGCTCCATCGGGTGCAGCGGGAAGTAGACGCCCGCCATCGCGCCAACCTCGCGCGCCCAGAGGCCGCCAGCGTTCACGACGTGTTCGGCGTGGATGGTGCCCTTGTCCGTGACCACGTCCCAGGTGCCATCGGGGCGCTGGTTGGTTTCCCTGACCATGCAATGGGTCTCGATCGTTGCGCCGCCCATCCGTGCGGCGCGGGCATAGGCATGGGTGGTGCCGGAGGGGTCGAGGTGACCGTCCAGCGGGTCATAAAGCCCGCCGATGATGCCGTCGATATTGGTGACGGGGGCGATCTTTGCGATCTCCTCCGGTGTCACGATCTCGGTGTCCAGACCCATGAAACGGTGCTTGGCCCGTTCGGCCAGCAACATGTCGAAACGGTCCTGGTTGTCGGCCAGGGTCACGCCGCCGACGTGGTGCAGCCCGCAGGACATGCCGGTGATTTCTTCCAGTTCCTTGTAGAGCCGGATGGTATAGCCCTGAAGTGCTGCCATATTGGTGTCGCCGTTCAGCGTGTGAAACCCGCCCGCCGCGTGCCATGTTGACCCCGAGGTCAGCTCTGACCGCTCCACCAGCATGACATCCGACCACCCCAGTTTGGTCAGGTGGTAGAGGCAAGAAGCGCCGACGACGCCGCCGCCGATGATCAGGACACGGGTGGTGGTTTGCATGGGAAAACTCCGGTTGGATTTTGCCACAGATTGGCGGGCTGCGGAAAACACCTCTGGTCCGTTAACGACAGATCATGTCGCGCGCGGTCGGATTGTCCGGGGTTGGTTTCGAATCCGCGACCGGCTTGTTTCGCGCAGCACCGCTATGGACCTTCGCGCAGCCGTGCTAGATCATGCCGCATGGATCTTTCCGCATTGACCCCCAGGACCATTCTGAGACGGGCCCGCTCCTATACCCGCAAGCTCTGGGTCCGTGTTGTGATCATGGGGCTGATGTCCTTTGTGGCGCTGGGGCTGACGCAGCTGATCGAAGGGTTCGTGCCGGATGAGATTGCGACCATGCTGCACGGGGATGCGGCGGACCGGCTGCTGAACATCATCGCCAATGCCATGCTGGCGGTGACCACATTCTCGCTGACGGTCATGGTATCGGTCTATCGCGCGTCTTCGACCCAATGGACCCCGCGGGTGCATCGCCTGATCCTGGAGGACCCGACAACCCAGAATACCCTGGCGGTTTTCATCGGCGCCTATGTCTATGCTCTGGTGGCGATCATCCTGCGCGAACTCGGGGTCTATGTGGATGACCGGGCCTTTGTGTTGTTTCTCATGACGGTTCTGGTGCTGGCGGTGATCGTGATCTACCTGATCCGCTGGGTCCTGCACCTGCAGACATTCGGCAGCCTGATGGATGTGACCCGCCAGGTCGAGACGGTGACCGTTTCGGGGTTCAGGGAGCGGTTGCAGAACCCCTGTCTGGGTGCAAATGCCCTGACAGGTGACATTCCGGAGGGGGCGGAAAAGGTGCTGGCCACCGAAAGCGGATATATCCAGCACGTCTATCCCGAAGCGCTGCACCAGACTGCGGCGGAGCAGGGCGCGCGCATCTATTTTCTGCGCAACATCGGCGATTATGTTTTCATCAACGAACCGCTTGTTGCGGTGATCTATGACAAGCAGGACGCTGACAGTGAAGCGGTGGAAAAGGCGGTGCGCGATTGCATCGTGCTGGGCGATCTGCGGACCTATGACCAGGACCCGCGCTTTGGCCTAGTGGTGATGGGGGAAGTCGCCTCCAAGGCGCTGTCGCCGGGGGTCAACGACCCCGGCACCGCCATCGACGTGATCGGGCGCATCGGGCGGATCCTGTCGCTCTACAAGGATGAAGAGGCCAAGGACCGCGAAGACGAAGTGCTTGATGCGCTTTATTTCCCGCCGCTGGACCCCGGCGACCTGATCGAGGACGGCTTTGGCGCGCTGGCACGGGACGGGGTGCAGATTGTCGAGGTGCAGCAGCGCCTGCAGAAAGCCCTGAGTGGATTGATGCGGCACCCCGACGCGGGGCTGAGCCGCGCGGCCAGGCAGGCGGCGGTTCTGCATCTGCGCCGTGCGGTTCAGGCGATCCCCTTCGGGCCGGATCAGGACCGTGTGCTGGCCTCTGCCTGTGCCGAGGTGCGCGCGGCAGTCTCAAAGGCCGACGATTAAAAAGTTAACAAAAGGTTAACCAAAAAACTCACCGCGTGTTATCGAACGATCTCTTGGAGAGATCGGGATATTTTCATGTTTGTGGTTCGGGCACTGTTTCTTGGGGTCACTGTCGTCATGCTTGCAGCGGCAGGACCAATGTCGGTTCCGAAGATACCCGCTGCTGATTTCCTGAGTGTGTTGAACACCTTGAACGGAAAAGCACCGATGAATGCGGCCTGTTGCAAGGTCTGCTCAAAAGGCAAGGCCTGCGGCGATTCCTGCATCAGCCGCTCATATACATGCCGCAAAGGGGTCGGTTGCGCCTGCGATGGTTAAGAAATCCGGATCCCTCGGGCGTCGAATTATATTCGAGCGACGGCAGATGTCGCTTTCTGGCAATCAGCCCGATGCAAGCCCGTAGAGGTTGTGAATAACGCAACCCAAGCAGGACTTATCATGCGCACCCATGCCCAGGCCGTCGTCATCGGGGGCGGCGTTATCGGCTGCTCGATCCTCTACCACCTGACCAAGCTGGGCTGGACGGATGTGGTGCTGCTGGAACGCTCCGAACTGACCTCGGGCAGTACTTGGCATGCGGCGGCTAACATTCACGGGCTGCACGACAACAACAACATCACCCGGATCCAGAACTACACGATGGATCTCTATAACGCGCTGGAGGCCGAGACGGGCCAGAGCTGTGGCGTGTTCCAGCCCGGATCGCTTTATCTGGCGCAGACCGAGGCGCGGGAACACCAGCTGCGCCTGCAGGCGGCCAAGGCGAAATATTATGGCCTGCCGTTCCGCGAGATCGACCGCGCCGAGGCAGAGGCGCTGCATCCGCTGGTCGATTTCGACGGCATCCGCTGCATCATGTACGAGGAAAACGGCGGCAACGTGGACCCTTCCGGCGTGACCAACGCCTATGCCGTGGGGGCGCGGCAGAACGGGGCCGAGATCATCCGCTTTTGCCCCGTCACCGGCACCGAGCAGCAACCGGATGGCAGCTGGATCGTGCGCACGCAGAAGGGGGACATCGCGACACAATGGGTGGTGAATGCCGCCGGTCTCTGGGGGCGCGAAGTGGCGGCGCTTGCGGGGCTCAAACTGCCGCTGCAACCGACCGAGCACCAGTATTTTGTTACCGAAACCATTGCGGAGATTGCCGGGATGGACCGCCGCCTGCCGTCGGTCGCGGACCGCGATGGCGAATATTACCTGCGGCAGGAGGGCAAGGGCCTGCTGGTCGGTGCTTATGAGAAGGATATGCGCTACTGGGCCGAGGACGGGACCCCGCAGGGGTTCGGCCACGAGCTGTTTGCCGATGATCTGGAGCGGATCGAACCCAACATGATGCGCGCGATTGCGCGGGTGCCTGCGGTGGGCGCGGCGGGGATCAAGCGGGTGATCAACGGCCCGATGATCTGGTCGCCGGATTCCAACGTGCTGTTCGGACCGGTGCCGGAACTGCGCAATTACTTCTGCTGCAACGGCATCATTCCGGGATTCTCGCAATCCGGCGGCATGGGGCTTTTGGCCGCCGACTGGATCGTCACCGGCGAAACCCGCTATGACATGTTCGCCTGGGACATGGCGCGCTTTGGCGACTGGGCCGATGCCGCCTTTACCCGGGCGCGGGTGGGCGACCAATATGCCAACCGGTTCAAGATCCACTTCCCAAACGAGGAACGCAGCGCGGGCCGCCCCATGCGGATGCGCCCGGCCTATCGGATGCAGCGTGACCTGGGCGCGGTCTTTGGCCTGAACTACGGCTGGGAACATCCGCTGTACTACGGCCAGCCCGTCGGGGCAGAGGATGAAACCCACGGGTTCACCCGGCAGGGCTGGTGGGCGCAGGTGGGCCGCGAGGCGCGGATGCTGCGCGAACATGCGGGCATCATCGACATTTCGAACTTTGCCAAATACCGCTGCAAGGGGCCGGGGGCGGAAAGCTGGCTGAACGCGGTTTTTGCCAATACCATGCCCCGGGCTGTGGGGCGGTCCTGCCTGACCCCGCTGATCGGCACGCGGGGCGGGATTGCCGGGGATTTCACCGTGACCCGGCTGGCGGAGGATGAATTCTGGATCATCGGCTCCGGCATGGCCGAACGCTATCACCAGCGGTTCTTTGGCGCGCTGCCCCTGCCGGAGGGCACGGCATTCGACAGCCTGACGGTGGATGTCTGCGGCTTCAACGTCGCAGGACCGAAATCGCGCGATCTGTTGCAAAAGCTGACCAATACCGCGCTGGCGACGCCTGATTTCCCCTTCATGCGGTCGAAATGGATCACCCTTGCGGGGATCGAGGTGCTGGCGCTGCGGGTGTCCTTTACCGGCGATCTGGGCTGGGAACTGCATTGCGCCGCTGCCGATCAGGCGCGCCTGTTGCAGGCGCTGCTGGACGCGGGCCGCGACATCGGCGCAGGCCCTGTCGGCAGCCGCGCGCTGATGTCGCTGCGGATCGAGAAAGGATATGGCTCCTGGAGCCGCGAATATTCGCCGGAATACTGGCCGCAGGAGGTCGGGCTGGACCGGCTGTGCAAGACCGACAAGGATTTCCTGAACAAGGAGGCGGTCATGCTGACCCTGGCCAGGCCCGCGCGGGAGCATCTGGTGATCCTGGAACTGGATGCCGGTCAGACCGATGCCTCCAACGCGGATGCGAGTGGGGGGGAGCCGATCTTCATGGATGGCAAGGGCATCGGGCGCGTGACCTCCGGCGCCTATGGCTATTCGGTGGGCAAGTCGCTGGCGCTGGGGTTCCTCCGCGATGCGGGGCCGGGTGATGTGGTGGAGGTGATGGTGCTGGGCCAACCGCACCGCGCGACGGTGCTGGCGGAACCGCCCTTTGACCCCGCCGGTGTCCGGCTGCGGGCGTAAGACAGGCGCATTCGAATTCTTCGAAGAATTCGGTCCGGAGTTTTCAAAAACTCCGGGGTCGGCAGGAAGGTCACTTTCCCCAAGGCAGCAGATCGTCCTGCGCCACGAACCGCAGTACGGGTGCCCGAAGGCTGGGGGCACACGCATCGGCTGCGCATTCGAATTCTTCGAAGAATTCGGGCCGGAGTTTTTGAAAACTCCGGAACCCGCGGTCAGCCGCCCGATTTTTCCAGTACCAGAAAGGTCATCATGCCCAGGGGCGGCAGATCGTCCTGTTTCACGACCCGCAACGCAGGCTGCTGCAGCACGGTTTCGACCCGGAAATCGGAATGCCAGCCCAGCGTGTCGGCAAAAGGCGCCGTGAGCCGCTCGATCGCACCCAACACGCCGTCCTCGCGGGTGAAATGATTGGTGATCACCACCTGGCCGCCGGGTTTCAGCACCCGGACGATCTCGGTCATCACCCGCTCGGGTTCGGGCACCACCGAGAGCACATGCATTGCCGCAACCGTGTCGAAGGAAGCATCGGGAAAGTCGAGGTGCCGCGCATCCATCTGCCGCAGCGCCGCCACATGGTCGAGCGCCTTTTCCTTCACCCGCACTTGCGCCTTTTCCAGCATATCGTCGGAAAAATCGATCCCCGTGACCGCCAGATGGCCCCCGTATTGCTGAAGCGACAGCCCCGTGCCCACGCCAACCTCCAGCACGCTGCCGTTGCGTGCGTTGATATGGGCGACAGCCCGGCGGCGGCCCGCCTGGGTGATGGCACCGAAGGTCCGGTCATAGATCGGGGCCCAGCGGGCATAGGAACGGGTAACTGCGTCAAGATCCATCTTTTCTGTCCTTTCGGGAAGGGGTGGGCAGCCCGGCGATCAGGGTCCAGATCACCGTGGCGATATAGGCAAGGCAGAGCATCACCAGGGTGATCCATGCATAGGTGAGAAGCGCAGCCGCCAGCAGGACGGCGGTGAGCGTCACATAAGGCACCTGCGCGCGGCTGACGCGCAGCGCCTTGACCGACCAGGTCGGCACACGGCTGATCATCAGCAGGCCGATCACCACCATGTGCAGGCAGATCACCAGGTCGGGCAGCAGCGGCCCATTGGCGAAGGCAAAGGAGATCGAGAGCGGCAGCAGCACCAGCAGCGCGGCGGCGGGCGAGGGGATGCCGGTGAAATACCCCGGCGGCACTTTCGGATTGGCGGCCTGCGGTTCACGCGATGCCACGTTGAACCGTGCCAGCCGCAGCACGCAGCAGATCGCAAAGAACAGCACCGCCAGCCAGGCGGCGCTGCGCACGTCCTGCAGCGCCCAGAAGTAGAGCACCAGCGGCGGGGCGACGCCGAAGTTCACGAAATCGGCAAGCGAATCCAGCTCGGCCCCCATCTTGCTGTCGCTCTTGAGCAGCCGCGCCAGATGCCCGTCCACCCCGTCGAGCACGCAGGCCGCCACGATCAGCTGCACCGCCAGCACGTAATTGCCCTGCACGCCAAAGCGGATCGCCGAAAGGCCCGCGCAGATCGCCGTGACGGTGAGGATGTTGGGCAAGAGCTGCAGCAGCGAAAAATCGCGCGGCCCGGGGGATTGCGGATCGCTCATGCCGCTGTGGTCCCGGCAAGGCCGGCCATCCGCACCGCTCCGGACAGGATCGCGCAGCGCTTTTTGTCGCCGCCGCATATCCGCCTCAAGAAGTTGCCCGATATGGTCATTGTGCCCGTCCCTAGACTCACGGGTGCAGACCTATATCGTTCTGCGGCAAGAGCAAGTCTCATCCGCCGCCGATTTCCAAATGCCGCCGATCGGGGCCTTACAACGGCCTGATCTTGAGCTGCGTGATCCGGTTGCCGTCGCGCGCCATCACCTCGAAGCGGAATCCGTGGAAGGAAAACACCTGACCCGGCGTCGGGATCATCTGCGCCTCGTGAATCACCAGCCCTGCCAGCGTATTTGCCTCGTCATCGGGCAGGGACCAGTCGGTGGCGCGGTTCAGGTCGCGGATCGTCATGGCGCCATCGACGTAATAGTGACCGTCCTCGCCCGGGGCCAGCAGATGTTCACCGTCGGGGTCGAATTCATCGGTGATCTCGCCCACGATCTCTTCCAGAATATCTTCCAGCGTGATCAGCCCCTGAAGCGAGCCATATTCATCCACCACCAGCGCAAAATGCGTGCGGCGGCGCAGGAACTGGCGCATCTGTTCGTCCAGGGTCGAGGTTTCGGGCACGAAATAGGGTTTCATCGCCACGGTGGAGACATCGAAGTTCTTCAGCGCCGATGCATCGCCGTCGGGCCCGCCGATCAGTTTGTACATCGCGCGCAGCAGGTCCTTGGCGTGGATCACGCCGATGATGTTCTCCTGATCGTCGCGATAGACGGGCAGGCGGGTGTGGTTGGATTCCAGACATTGCTGGAGGATTTCCTGCGGCGGCATGTCCGCGTCGATCATCTCGATCCCCGAACGGTGCAGCATGATCTCTTCCACCGCCCGCTCGCGCAGGTCGAGCGCGCCCAGGATACGGTCGCGGTCTTCCTTTTCGACCACCCCTTCGGAATGGCCCAGCTGCAATGCGCCCGCGATCTCCTCGCGCACCGCAAGGATGTTGCTGTCGGGGTCCACCGTCACCCCCAAGAGCCGCAGCACCCCGCGCACAAAGAAACGCACCGCAGAGACCATCGGTGAAAACACCAGCACCACCAGCGCGATCGGGCGCGACACCAGGGCGGCGGCGGTTTCGGCGTTGGTGATCGCATAGGTCTTGGGCAGCACCTCGGAAAAGACCAGCACCAGCAGGGTCATCACCAGCGTGGCCAGCGCCACGCCGCTTTCCCCGAACAACCGGGTGAAGAGCGCGGTGGCCAGAGAGGCCGCCAGGATGTTGACCAGGTTGTTGCCCAGCAGGACAGAACCGATCAGCCTTTCATTGTCTTCCGTGATTTTCAGCGCCCGTTCCGCGCCGCGCGATCCCTTGTCCGCCTGTGCCCGCAGCTTTCCGCGCGAGGCGGCGGTCAGCGCCGTCTCGGACCCCGAAAAGAACCCCGAAAGAACAAGGAGGAGCAGAATGATGCTGCAGCTGATCCAGAATGCGCCATCGAACAGAGTCGTGCCGGTTTCCATTTCGGTTGGTATCCATATGATGTGTCTGTCGGACTATGATGATCCGCCATGCCCCATTCAAGGGCAGGAGGCAAGATTGGGCAATAAACGCCATCAGAACCTTGGAGAGCGGAACGGCGCGCTGCTGCTGTTTGGCGGGCCCTATTCCAATCTGAACGCCACCCAGGCCCTGCTGGGCGCAGCACGGGAGCGGGGCATTGCCGCTGCGCAGATGATCTGCACCGGGGACGTGGTGGCCTATTGCGCGGCCCCGTTTGAGACCATCGAGGTGATCCGCGCGGCGGAAATCGCTGTGGTTGCGGGCAATTGCGAGCGGCAACTGGCCGCAGGTGCAGCCGATTGCGGCTGCGGGTTCGAGGCGGGCACAACCTGTGATCTGCTGGCTGCCGGCTGGTACGCCTTTGCCACGGACCGTGTTGCACCCGCCCAGCGCGGCTGGATGGCGGCGCTGCCGGACATCATCACCTTTCACCATCAGGGCGCGCGCTATGGCGTGATCCACGGCGGCGTGACGGATGTGGCGCGTTTTGTCTGGCCGACCAGCCCCGACGAGGTCCTTGCCGAAGAATGGCGCGCGGCCGAGGAAGTGGTGGGGCCGCTTGATCACATCATCAGCGGACATTGCGGCCTGCCTTTCATCCGCGACACGCCACGGGGCCGCTGGATCAACCCGGGCGTGATCGGCATGCCGCCCCATGACGGGGCGCAGATGACGCGCTATGGGGTGCTGGACGGGGGCGAGGTGACGCTGCACCGCCTGCGCTATGACGCCGGGGGAGAAGCCGCGCGGATGCAGGCCGCAGGGCTGACCCAGGGCTATGACCGCGCGCTGCTGACCGGCTATTGGCCGTCCGAAGATATCTTGCCCAGTGCCCTGCGCGTGCCGTCCTTCGCCAGCGGGTGATGCTCCAGCACCAGTTCCGACAGGCGTTCTTCCAGCACATGGGTATAGATTTCGGTGGTGGCGACATCGGCATGGCCCAGCATGGTCTGGATCGCGCGCAGGTCGGCACCATTGGCGAGCAGATGCGTGGCAAAGGCGTGACGCAGGGTATGCGGCGTGACCTTGGCCGGGTTCACGCCGCCCGCGACCGCGAATTCCTTGATCAGCAGGTAGAACCGGTGCCGGGTCAGATGGCCCAGCTTGCCGCGCGAGGGGAACAGGAACCGCGAGGTCGGCAGCCGTTTGGCGCGTGCCTCTTCGTCCAGCCTGTCGCGCAGCACCAGCCATTCGGCCAGCGCCGTGCGGGCAGGCGGAGACAGCGGCACCATGCGTTCCTTGCCGCCCTTGCCCATGATCAGCAGCAGGCGCGGATCGCCACGGGTGGCGGCAATCGGCAGGCTGACCAGCTCGCTGACCCGCATGCCGGTGGCATAAAGCAGCTCCATCAGGCAGGTGTTGCGGCATTGGTCGGACTGCGACCGGCCAGAGGCGCGCGCCGCTTCCAGCAAGGCATCGACCTCCGCTTCGCTCAGGATCTTGGGCAGGCGCTTGTCCTGGCCGGGACCGGAAATCTGGATCGCCGGATTGTCGCTGCGCAGCCCTTCCTCAAAGGCAAAGCGGTAAAGTTGCTTGATCGCCGACAGCCGCCGCGCGCGGGTGGATTTGGCCAGCCCCTGCGCATCGCAATGGACCAGATAATCCTCCACCGAGCCGCGTGTCGCAGAGGCGAAATCGAGCCCCTTGCGGGCCAGATAGCCGTCGAAGTCCTTGAGGTCGCGGCCATAGGCCAGCTGGGTATTGGTGGCAGCGCCCAATTCGGCGGCCTGCGCTTCGAGAAAGGCTGAAATCCAGTGAAAGGTCGGCGTTTGCATCGGCTCAACGCTCCAGCAGGAGGGATTGGAGGGCGGCGCGCCGGGCGGTGTCTTCCAGCCCCAGTGCCCGCAGGGTGGCCAGCGCATCGCGCATCGCGGTGGTGTCGCCCTGCGCGCCCTTTTGCAACATGGCAAGGACCTGAAGGATCACTTCGCCCAGGCGGTTGTCACGCGCCGCACCGACCAGATTTTCGCGTGGCGGCGCACCCTTGAAGGCATCATGGATCGCACCCGGCAGGGCGCCTTCCGGCCTGGTGGCCGGGGCCTCGCCGCGCGCGATGGCGCGCAGCAGGGCGGTATTGGCAATGTCCCTGGAGGGGTCGGCCGCTGCGGCCTCATATATCGGGGACAACATGCAGATGTCGAATGCGATCCGTGCGGCGCGCCCTTCGAGGGCGATCTTGGACAGGTCCTCGGCAAAAAGGGTGGCAAATGCGACCTCAAGCCCGGCTTCCTGCATGCCGATCCAGACCGCCGGCAATGTCTTGGTCACCGCATCGGGGCTGCCGGTGGCCAGGGCGGTCTCGAACCGTTGCAGGTCGCGGACGCGGTCCCAGACCCCGCCGGAGGCGGCAGGCGCGCGGTCGGTGTAGAGGCCCAGCAACCGGTTGTCGGGCAGCGCACCGGCGCGGGTCAGACGCTCTGCCGCCTCAAGCTGCGCCTTCCATCCGGCGATATCGCGCAGATCGGCCACCGCATAGGGGCGGGGCAGGGTGCCGGTGGGCATCGGCTCACCAATGGTTTCAAACAGCCGAAAGCTCAGCGGGTCCATGCCGCGCGGGGTCGGCAGGGGCGGCGCCCCTTCAAAACCTTCCGGGTGCAGGAAGCGGTCCAGCAGGGCAAGCTGTTCCTGCGGCAGCAACCCCAGCGCCTGCGCAGAGCCAAAGGTCAGCGCCGCATTGTCCCAGTTGCTTGCGCGGGCGGCACAAAAGATGCGCGTGCCGTAGTTGCGTGTCAGATGGGGCGACTGGCCCAGCACGTCACAGGCGCGGTCTTCGGTTCCGGTCAGCAGGCTGATGTCCATCCAGAGGTCGAAATGCTCCGGCGAGGTGGTCACACCGGCCTGTTCGATCAGCGACAGGGCAGGGTCCAGCGCCCCCAGCCGCAGCAGCTTGCGCACCCGGGCAAGGGCCAGCTCATTGCCTGCCTGGGCATCGCCCTGCGGCGCAAAGGCCTCGGCAAGCAGAACCGTATAGAGCAGGGATTGCGCGGCAGGCAGGCGCAGTTCCGGCAGGTCTTCGATCTGGTCGATCAGGTCTTTCGCGGTGCTGCCCAACCAGAGATTTTGCGGCAGGCCGGTCACCGTGTTGGGCACCAGCCCGATGGCCCGGGGCGAGCCCACGCCCAGGGGCGAGACCGTGACCTTGGGCGGCAGCGCGGTTTTGGCCACCGGCGCTTCGTTCGGGTTGGCCTTGTTCGGCTGACGGCGCGCCACAGGTTGCGGCGTGGCCTGGGTGCCGAGCCAGTCAATCACCGACAGCGGCGATTCCTGCGCCTGTGTCTGTGCCGCAGCCGGACCCGTGGCAACCGCCGCGCAAAAAAGCAGCGCACCAAGGGTACGCGCTTGCCTGATTTCCGCCATCATGAGCCTATTGCCCGGAAAGAGTGACAGGTTCACGCATTTCTACCTGAGGTGGTGCGAACTCCGCGCCGAAGAACGGACCGATATAGGCATAGCCAGCCAGCCCGATAAATCCGACAATTAGTAGGAATATCAAAAACTTGATCAATCTGCCCATGAATTCTGCCTGCTCGGTTTCCGATTTGTTATGCAATCTATATATGGCCTTTTCGACAAGATCACGTCATTCAAGGCATAATGAGCGGAATTGAGCAAACCATGGCCGACGGCGAAGGGAAACATCAGGGGTATCGTCTGAACAAGACAGTTGTTCTGGTGGGGATGATGGGCGCGGGCAAGACGGCCGTGGGCCGTGCGGTTGCCGCGCGGCTTGGTGTGCCCTTCCTCGACAGCGATGCGGAAATCGAGGCCGCAGCCAACCTGAGCGTGCCCGAGATTTTCCAGCGCGACGGCGAGGCGTTCTTTCGCAAGCGTGAATCCGAGGTGATCGCGCGGTTGCTCAAGCAGGAGCGCTGCATCCTGTCCACCGGCGGCGGGGCGTTCCTGGCGGAAAGCAACCGCGAGATGATCTCGCGCGATGGTGTCTCGCTCTGGCTGAATGCGGATCTGCCCCTGCTCTGGCAGCGCGTGCGCCACAAGGAAAGCCGCCCGCTTTTGCGCACGCCAAATCCCTATGCAACCCTGGCCGAAATCTATCGCGCGCGGGTGCCTGTTTATGAAAAGGCGGATATTTCAGTCACTTGCCAGCCGTCGTTAAGTATCGAAGCGATGGCGTCGCGGGTGATTGCGGCCCTGGCCGAACAGCCCGATGTCCTGGAGAATCAAGATGCGTGAGACCGTGAATGTTGCCCTTCCGGGGCGGGCCTATGACGTTGTGATCGGGCCGGGCCTGCTGCATGAGGCCGGTGCGATGATCGCGCCGCTGCTGGGGCGGCCACATGTCACGGTGATCTCGGATGAAACGGTGGCGGGGCTGCATCTGGACAGCCTGCGGGCCGGTCTTGCGGCGCAGGGCATCACGATGGAGGCGCTGCAACTGCCGCCGGGCGAGGGGACCAAGAACTGGGACAACCTGATCCGCTGCACCGAATGGCTGCTGACCCGGAAGGTCGAGCGGCGCGATGTCGTGATTGCATTCGGCGGCGGGGTGATCGGCGATCTGGTGGGTTTTGCCGCTGCCATCCTGCGGCGCGGGGTGCGCTTTGTGCAGATCCCCACTTCGCTGCTGTCGCAGGTGGACAGTTCGGTGGGGGGCAAGACCGGGATCAACACGGGTCATGGCAAGAACCTTGTCGGCGCGTTTCACCAGCCGGCGCTGGTGCTGGCCGATACCGCCCTGCTGGACACGCTGACCCCCCGCGATTTCCTGGCCGGTTATGGCGAGGTCGTGAAATATGGCCTGCTGGGGGATGCGGATTTCTTCAGCTGGCTGGAGGCGCAGGGGCCGGCACTGGCCCGTGGCGACGGCGCAGGCCGTGTGACCGCTGTGCGCCGGTCGGTGCAGATGAAGGCCGATATCGTCATCCGCGACGAGACGGAGCAGGGCGACCGGGCGCTGCTGAACCTTGGCCATACTTTCTGTCATGCGCTGGAGGCCGCCACCGGCTATGGCAACCGGCTGATGCACGGCGAGGGGGTCGCGATCGGCTGTGCCATGGCCTTCGAACTCTCCGCACGGCTGGGCCTTTGCCCGCAGGAAGATCCCAGCCGGGTGCGCGCGCACCTCAAGGCGATGGGGATGAAGACGGATCTGGCCGATATCGATGGCGAACTGCCGGGGGCCGACGCGCTGCTGGACCTGATGGGTCAGGACAAGAAGGTGAAGGACGGCAAGCTGCACTTTGTTCTGGCGCGCGGGATCGGTGACGCTTTTGTCACCAGTGACGTGCCGCGTGACAAGGTGTTCGCACTTTTGCAAGATGCGCTGGCGGCCCGATAAGTCGGGACGCTAAGCTCGGCGCAATACCATCGCCGTCTTGCCCTCGGCGGAAAAACCGCAGGCTTCATAGAAGCCCACTGCATCGCGCGCGACACCCGTCATCAGCATGATCTTATAGGCATTTGCGGCCCAGGCGGTGTCGATCACCGCTGCCATCACCCTGCGGCCGAACCCTTGCCCCTGACAGGTGGCAAGCGTCACCACATTCTCGACTACAGCGTTTCGGGATAAACTTGAAACATCCCGCGTCACTTTTCGCGTTCGACCGAAGGGAGAGGCAGCGAACAAGTGATTCAGGTATATCCCGAAACGCTTTAGCGCATAGGGCCGGGCGTTCCAGACCACATTGGGCAGCAGGTGCAGGGTTGCCATTGCCACCAGCCGGTCCCCCGCAAAGGCGCCCAGCACCTGCGTGCCGGGATGGTCGATCACCGGGCCGAATGCCGCCGGGTCCGATGCCTTGGGCCCGACGGTCAGTTCATTGTAAAGCGTCAGAGCCTGCGCCGCGTCCGCCCGATCCAGCATGCGGACAACGGCATCTGTCATCAGAACGGGATTTCGTCGTCCAGGTCGCGCGAACCGCCGCCACCGCCAGCACCACCGCCGCTGCTGCCGCCGGAGGAGGCGGGGCCGCTGTCGTAACCGCCGCCGTCATAGCCGCCGTAATCCCCACCAGAGGAGGAACCGCCACCGCCATATCCGCCGCCTGAACCGCCGCCGTCGCGACCGTCCAGCATGGTCAGCGTGCTGCCGAAACCCTGCAGGACAACTTCGGTGGAATAGCGGTCCTGGCCCGACTGGTCCTGCCATTTGCGGGTCTGCAACTGGCCTTCGATATACACTTTTGACCCTTTTTTCAGGTATTGCTCGGCAATGCGCACCAAACCTTCCTGAAAGATGGCCACCGAATGCCATTCGGTCTTTTCGCGGCGCTCGCCGGTATTGCGGTCCTTCCAGGTTTCCGATGTGGCGATCCGCAGGTTGCAGACCTTGCCACCGTTCTGGAACGATCGCACTTCGGGATCGCGCCCCAGGTTACCGATAAGGATCACTTTGTTCACTGAGCCGGCCATATTGCCCCCTTTATTATCGCAGCTTGTGTCGCACGCCCGATTGCGAATCCGCAAGGGGCCGTTGGTCGCTTATAAACTGGCTGGATCATGGTTAACATCAGGTTTCCGCCCCTAGGTCGTGTTGACATTCATTGTCGCCCACCCGCGCGAGACGGATTTTGCCGCTGGCGCCCTGATGTGAGCGCAGCAATGTGATC
>NZ_JARAMM010000021.1:0-62718 GCF_028807335.1 Sulfitobacter sp. PR48
GCTCCGAATGCGCGTCTCAATGCGCCCTCCCAGGCTCGGGCGCGGCCCTTCGTTCGACAACGTAACGCAGAGCGCAGAAGAACGATTTACCTCCGGCGGCAGCCGCTTCCGGGTTTGTCAGCAATCTGACATGTCAAAAATGACATGTCATCATTTGTTGGCTGTGTCGAAACGGCAAAGCGAGGTGTCCCGCAATCCGCTGTCGCAGCACAGATCGTCTGCCGTACAGATGCGGCCCAATCCTACGGCTCGCGGAAAGCCTCGCGCGACTTGTACAAAGGTTTCAGCAGATATTGCAGCACGGTCTTTTCGCCGGTGTGCAATTCCACGCTGGCCTGCATCCCCGGCCTGATCTGCAAGGACGCCTGCCGTTCCGTCAGATGCGCGGTATCGACCTCGACCGTGACCTTGTAATGCGGGTTACCGTCGGGATCGCGGGAGCGTTCATCCTTGAAGGTATCGGCCGAAATCAGCTTCACCCGCCCCTTCAGCGTGCCGTAAATCGTGTAATCATAGGCGCTCAGCTTGACCGTCGCCTCCTGCCCCGGACGCACGCCAGCGATGTTCTCTGGCTTCACCCGCGCCTCGACAAACAATTCCTCATCCAGCGGGATGATCTGCAATATCTCCTCGCCGGGGCGCACCACGCCGCCGATGGTGGTCACGCTGAGGTTGTTGACGATCCCGCGCATCGGGCTGACCAGAATGGTGCGGTTCAACTGGTCCGTGCTGGCCTTGAGGTTCTGGCGCAGGGTGCTGAGTTCCTTGAGCACATCGGAATATTCCTGCGCCCGGTCCAGCTCCGATTGGGTCACGATCTCATCATATTTGATGCGGGCGTCCGCATGGACCTTGCGGGCACGGGTGGCCTCGATCATCGATACGATCTTGCGCTCCAGCAGATCATCCATCAACTGCCGTTCCTTGGTGGCTTCGGCCAGAACCCGCTTTGCCCCCTCGGTCCGGGAAACAAAGTCGGATTGCCGCGCCTGCAAGAGCGCGCGTTCAGAGGCCACGATATCCGGCGTGCGCGCGGCCAGTGCCTCCGGCACGGTGAAATCGAACTGGCCCGCCAGTTCCGCCTCCAGCCGCAGGCGGCGGATCTCGAAGGCCGAGATCTGGTCGCGCAGATCATCGACGGAGGATTTGAACTGTGTCCCATGCAGGCGCGCCAGCACATCGCCCTTTTCCACCACGTCCCCCTCTCCCACTGCCAGTTCGGCCAGGATGCCGCCCTCAAGGTTCTGGATGATCTGGGGGCGCGAAGAAGAAATCATCGACCCTTCCGCGCGCACGATCTCATCGACCCAGGCAAAGGCCGCCCAGATCACGAACAGCAGCACCGCCGCACCACACAGCCAGATCACCGCAGAAGGTCCGCGCATCTCGCGGCCCAGCTGCGCCTCAAGCTGGGTGGGGTTCACCAAGGTCATGCGGCATGCCCCTTACTCTTGCTGGCGATATGG
Source organism: Sulfitobacter sp. PR48 (assembly GCF_028807335.1). Classification (NCBI taxonomy): domain Bacteria; kingdom Pseudomonadati; phylum Pseudomonadota; class Alphaproteobacteria; order Rhodobacterales; family Roseobacteraceae; genus Sulfitobacter; species Sulfitobacter sp. PR48. The sequence goes on from NZ_JARAMM010000021.1 coordinate 1,467, forward strand.
TGCAGCACCTTGTCCTTGGGGCCGTCGATGGTCATCCGCCCCGCCTGAAGCACCATGGTGCGGTTGGTCAGCGCCAGGATCGGCGCGCGGTGTGTCGCGATGATGGCCGTGCGACCCGCCATCCAGCCCTGCAACCGGGCCACCAGCGTGGCCTCAAGGGTCTGGTCCAGGGCCGCGGTCGGCTCGTCCAGCAGGCATATTTTCGGATCCTGCAGCCACAGCCGCGCCCATCCGATGGACTGGCGCTGCCCGATGCTCAGCCCCGCGCCATTGTCCTTGATTTCAAGGTCCAGCCCCTTGGGATGCGCCTGCACGAAGGGGCCAAGCCCCGCAAATTCCAGCGCCTTCATCAGGCGGGTATCGTCACGTTCCAGCATGGTCAGGTTCAGGTTGTCGCGCAGGCTGCCTGCGAACAGCCGCACATCCTGCCCCAGATAGCCGATCAGACGCCGCAGATCGCGCGGTTCGATCTGGTTCATTTCCGTGCCGTCGATCATCACACGCCCGGTTGTCGGCGCATAAAGCCCGCTCATCAGTTTCAGCAAGGAGGACTTGCCGGAGCCATTGGCCCCCAGCACGGCCACCTTCTGCCCCGGCAGGATCGCCAGACCTTTTATGTCAACGATCGGCGCGCCGTCGTCCTCGTAGCGGAAGGTCACATCGCGAAATTCGAAATGCCCTTTCAGCGTCTCACGCCGCAGATAGCTGCGGGTCTCATCGGCATCCTGCGGCGCCTGGGCCACCGCCTCCAGCCCGTCGAGGGCGGATTTCACATTGCCCCAGCGCGCCATCGTTCCGGCAAGCTGGGTCAGCGGCGCCAGCGTGCGCCCGGTGAGGATGCCCACGGCAATGATCGAACCCACGGTGAATTCACCGGCAAAGACCAGATAGGTCCCCATGATCACCGCCGTGACATAGGTGGCCTGCTGCACCCCCTGGCTCCAGAAGGTCAGCATCGAGGCCAGCTTGCGCTGCTCGGAGGATTTCATCGCCGACAGCGTGTTCAGCTCGGACCACAGCCGCATCACACGATCCTCGCCGCGCTGGGTCTTGAGCGTATCCAGCTCGAATATCGTCTCATGCAGCAGGCGCGAGGATTTCGCCGATGCGCCCTGGGTTTCCTGGGTCAGCCGGATCATCCGCTTTTGCAGGAAGAACCCCGGCACCACCATCAGGATGCCCCCCAGCACCAGCACCCAGACGACATTGCCCGCGATGCTGGCCACGAGGAACAGGAACACAAAGATGAACGGCAGATCCGCCAGCGTGCCCACGGTCGAGGCGGTGAAGAATTCCCGCACCGATCCGAATTCGCGCATGGCCGAGAAGACCTGGTTCGGGGCCTGCCCCCGGTTGTCCGACCGCATGCCCAGGATGCGCCCCATCAGGATCTGCAGCACCCCCAGTTCGATCTGGCGTCCCGCCCCGTCCATCAGCCGGGCGCGGGCGATCTTGATGAAAGCCTCCATCAGCAGGGCAAGGCCCGCGCCTGCGGCCAGCACCCAGAGCGTCGCTTCGGATTGATGCGGGATCACCCGGTCATAGACCTGCAGGGAAAACAGGGCCACCGCCACCGCGAGCAGGTTCGCCACGAAGGAACCCACCGCGACCTCCGCCATCTGGCGGCGAAAGCGTTCGAACTGGCCCCAGAACCAATGGGCGGGTTTTGCATCCGTCCTGTGGGTCTCGGCCACTTTTTTCAGCGGCGCTTCGGCGCGCACGATCATGCCCGCAAAGAAGGGCTGGAATTCGGCAATGGGCACCTGTGCGCGGTTGTCCGTGCAGGTCTGGTCAAAGACGATCAGATCGCCGCGCGACTGCCCCAGCACCAGCAGAACCTGTCCCGATGTCATATAGGCCAGCGCGGGCCAGAGTGCGGGCGTCACGTTTTCCACCTTGGCGACCTGTGCCAGCAGGCCCAGAGATTTCAGCCCATGGCTGATCGCCGCGGCCTCTGCCGCCGGCCCCGCGCCTTCGCGTGTCACGCTGCCGATGCTCTCGAAGAGGTCCCGCGCAACGGCGTCGACCCCCAGCAATCCGGCATAGGTCGTGGCCAGCCGCGCACGGGCCGCGATACGGTCCTCGAACCGGTTGGCATTCTGGGCGCGGGCCACGGCAGCAACGGGATTTGCCGGGGCAATGCGACCCTGATTTCCATTGGTGATGGTCAGGGTAAAGGCGCGCTTGTCGGTCAAATCTGATCCCCGTCTGCCAGCACGCCCAGAAGTCTGGCCATATCCAGCCGCAGCCGCACCACCTCGTATTTCAGGCTGACCTCGGCCTGCTGCTGGCGGGCAAAGGTCTCGTAGACGCCCACCACATCCATGACCTGCCGCTGGCCCGCATCATATTGCTGTTGAAAGAGATCAAGGTTCCCCCTGGCCTGCGCCGTGAGGCGGGCAGCCTCCGTGGCCTGGCGCGATTTCGCGGCAATCTGGCTTTCCAGTTTTCGCAAGCTGCGGGCGGAATCCTCCTGCGCCTGGGCGACCCGGCGGGCGGCGGTTTCCTTGGCGGCCTCGATGGCCTTGAGCGTGGCACCGGTGCCAAAACCGATCAGGCTGTCGCTGGTCACCCGCAGGCCGACATTGGTGCTGTCCCCGACGGTGCCCCCGGCAGAAAGCCCCGGCAGCTGGCCCGCGCGTTCCACCTTGGCCCTTGCGATGCTGCGGGTTTTCTCCGCCTCGGCCAGCACCACAGGCAGCGGCTGGGCCGTACCGGCACTGACTGCAAGCTCCGGGACGCCGCGCAGGTCGGAAACCGGCTGGATCGCCATTGCGTTCAATTCCGCCAGGGATGTCCGCGCCAGTTCCGCATTGGCGGTCTGGGTGGCGCGGATCTCGGCCAGTTTCTGGCGCAGGATATTGAGGTCGGACATGTCCGATACGCCGCCGCGCACCCGCTCGCCCATCACATATTCGAAATGCCCCATATCGCGCAGCGCCGCCTCTGACAGCACCGCTTTCTCGCGCGCTTCGGCGGCGGTGACATAAAGCGTCAGCCCGGTGTGAACGCGGTCGTTGGTATCCACCGCAAGGCTCACGGCCGCAACCTCGACATCGGCAATGGCAAATTCGCGCTCGCCCTTCTTGCGGCCATTGTCGAACAGGACCTGATCCACCACCAGGTTGGCCACCACCGACCCCAGCGAGGTCAGGCTGATGTCGGGCCCGATGCGCGGCAGCCAGTTCTTGCTTGCCGCCTCGGAGCGCAGGCGCGCGGCGCGCAGCTCCGCTTCCGCCGTGCGGGAATTGGCGGCCAGAACCGCCTTTGCCACCTGGTCGAAACTGCTGCCCGGCGGCAGGGCAGAGCGGCGCGCGGCCAAGCCCTGAATGATCTGGCTTTCGGCGTTCACGTCCTCGCTGTGGGTCTTCCGGCCCGGCGCCAGCGGATCGGCGAACCTGGTGCGCGAAACGATGTTGTCCGCCACCCAGCCATTTCCCATGTCGGAAAGACAGCCCGACAGGGTGACTGCAATCGCGCAGGCCCCGAAAGCCCCTTTTACACCGTATGTCATGCCCTGCCCTCAATAGCCGGTTCGTTCCGGGGGCGCGGATCATTTGCCGCCCGCGCCTCCCTGGTCGTGTGTCGGCTCAGATCACCACTGTCACATCGTCGTCGATGTAAAGCGTGCCCTCCTCGCCCAAGGTATAGATGTCATAGCTCTGACCGTCGCGGATGGTGGACCCGGTACGCACCGCACCGGTGACCGTCACCGTATCATCGGCACCGCCGTCGATCTGCAACTCGTTGGTGTTGGAGGACAGGTCCAGCAGCGTCGCCTCGTTGATCGTCAGATTGCCTTCCTCGGCAAAGCTCAGATCAATGGTTTCGATGTTGTAATCGCCCAGCACATCCGAATTCAGCGCAACCTCGGAGTTCACGGATTCGTCGTCCAGCACCACGTAGGTGCCGGATGTATTGCCCGCATCATCGGTGGCGGTGATCACCAGATGCGACCCGTCCGGGACCTGGGTGCCGAACTGGAAGTTGGTCTCGTTGATCTGCGGGATATCCACGGATGTGGCGTCGACCTCGGTCACCGTGCCGTTGTTGTTGACCTGGTGGACCTCGATCATGTCGTCATTGATCTCCGTCGAAATGCCCCGGATGCCGTCGCCGTCGCGGGTGTAGGAGGCGATGACCGGACCTTCGGGCGCATCGGTGTCGATGGCCAGGGTGTCCGACAGGGTTGCCACGTTGCCGACAGCATCGGTCGCGGTGACCACGATAGCCGCGTCATAGGTGCCCGGACGGATCGCGCCCGGCGGAATGGTCAGGGACCAGTTGCCAGCCGCATCGACGGTTGCGCTGTGGTTCGCCCCGTCGAAGTTGACCACGACGGTTGAACCCGCCTCGACCTGACCACCCAGGTCAATGCCGGTGGCGGCCTCGGCGGCAGAGGCCACGTTGTCGGCCCCGCCCCCGGTTTCGGTCATGTTCAGCGGGACAACTTCGGTGTCGACGCGGATGCTGTCGGTCACGGTGGCGGTATTGCCCGCGGCATCCGTGGCCTGGACCGAGACATCGGCGTCATAGGTGCCCTGGGCGATCTGGCTGGCGGCATAATCGGCGATCCAGTTGCCATTGGCATCGACCACCGCGTTCACCGCCACGCCGTTCAGGGTGACCACAACAGAGGTGGAGCCGACCTCGGTCGTGCCGGTGATCTGCACACCGCCCCCGTCGGTGCGTTCCAGCCCGTTGATCACCCCGTCCCCTTCGACGATCTCGGCATTGATGCTCAGGTTGTCCACCCGGGTGTCGACGGCCACGCTGTCCACGGCCTCCAGCACATTGCCCGCGCTGTCGGTGGTGGTGGCGTGGATATCGGCGATATAGTCGCCGGGCGCGACTTCACCTGCGGCAAAGTTCGCGGTCCAGTTGCCTGCCGCATCGGTGGTCACGGTATGGCTGACACCTGCCATGGTCACGGTCACCAGCGCGCCGGGGTTCGAGGTGCCGTTCAGCACGACGCCGTCGCTGGCCTCTGCCGCGTTCACCACATCGTCGCCTTCGACAGGTGCGGAAGAGATCGTGAGGATGCCTGCATCCCGGTCGATCTCCACGTCCTGCGTGATGTTCTCCACATTGCCCGCCGCATCGGTGGCGACGGCAGTCATGACCGCGGTTTGCGCGCCACCCGGAATTTCGGAGGAAGCGAAGGTGACTGTCCAGGTCCCGTCCGCCGCAACCGTCGCGGCATGGGTGGCAGAGCCAAGCGTGACAAGAACGGTCGAGCCCGGCTCAGTGGTGCCGGTCATGACAAGATCCTGCAAGGCTTCTTCGATGTTGATCACGCCATCCGCGCCGCCGGTTGTCCCGGTAAAGCCAAAGTCGCGCACCAGCGTGTCGATCTCGACCTCGCCGCTGGCGGTGGAGGTATTGCCGAAGCTGTCCGTCGCCACGGCGGTCACGGTCGCGCTTACCTCGCCGGTGGGGATTTCACCCGCCGCGAAATCGCAGGTCCAGTTGCCATCCGCATCGACGGTCGCCTGATGGGTGCCGGTGCCGAAGGTGACCATGACGGTCGATCCGGGCTGCGCCGTGCCGGTCAGGGTCACACCGTCCTGGCGTTCCTCGGCGTTGACAGTGCCGTCGCCTTCGACATTTTCGGTGTCGATGGTGACATCCGTCACGGTATCGACCACCAGAACATCCGAAACGCTGGTGCTGTTGCCATAGGCGTCGGTTGTGACGATCTGAACATCCGTGCTGTATTCACCGGACTGCAGCGTGCCTGCCGCCCAGGTGACCGACCATGTGCCATCTGCAGAGACCGTGGTGCTTTGCGCGATGCCCGCGATTGTCACCACGACGGAGGCGCCCGCCTCCCCCGTGCCGGTCAACGTGACGCCATCGGCAAAGCTGGTGGCGTTGAAGAAATCGTCAACCGACTGGGTGCCGCTGGTGACCGTGATGCCGGGGGCGATCGTGTCGATCTGCACCTCGCCCGTGGCAGAAGTCGCATTGCCATAGGTATCTGTCGCCACCGCCGTGATGGTCGCCATCAGCTCGCCCGTGGGCACCTCGCCCGCGACAAAGACCGCGCTCCAGGTGCCTTCGGCGGTGGCGGTCACCGTCTGGGTGCCGGTGCCGAATGTGACCACCACAGTGGCCCCTGCATCTGCGGTGCCGGTGACAGTCACACCGACGTCATGCTCTTCGGCGTTCACCACGCCGTCACCACCGATGATATCGGTGTCGATGGTGACGTTGACGACAGTATCCACGACCAGCACATCGGTGATGGTATTGGTGTTGCCGAATGCGTCAGAGGTCCAGACGGTCACATCGGTGGTATATTCGCCCGCCTCCAGCGTGCCGCTTTCCCAGGTGACGGACCAGGTGCCATCCTCGGCCACGGTCGTCGCCTGCTCAATGCCTGCGATGGTCACGACCACGGCCGCGCCAGCCTCGCCGGTGCCGGTTATGGTCACACCGTCATCAAAGCCTTCGGCGTTGAAATAATCATCCACCGACTGGGTGCCCGATGTCACCTCGATCTGCGGCGGGGTTGTGTCGATCACATATTCCGGCCCGTCCAGGACCGTGCTTTCGCCCTCGGTGGTGACGGTAACCTCGGCTTCATAGGTGCCGTCGGGCGGAAAATTCTCGTCTTCGAAGACCGCTTCGAAAACGCCGTCTTCGTCGATGACCGTTTCGACCTGCTGGTCCCCCAGGGTGACGATGACGGTACTGCCCGGTTCACCCCCGCCGGTGATCACCACCTGATGCGGCGCTGAATCGTCGCCGCCAATGTCGCTGGAACTGTCCGCGTCATCCACATAGGGCGCCGCCGGACCGGTGCCGCCGCCGGTGCCGCCTGTGCCGTCCGTACCTTCGCCCGCAGTGTTACCCCCGTTGGAGCTGCCGCCGCCAAGACCGCCAAGCACTGCCGCGCCGCCGACGGCTGCTGCCGCAGCGCCCGCGCCACCGCCCAGCAATCCGCCGCCCAGAAGCGGTGCCGCGAACATCGACACTTCATCGTCGGCTGCTGCCGCATTGGCCGCCACTTCGGTGCGGCCCAGATAGATCAGATCGTCAGAGGGGCTCCACTTGCCCCATTCTTCCGTCGGCCCGTATTGCGCGTAAAGTTCACCGCTGCCCGCGTCGACCAGCGAGACTTCGTTCAGATAGCCGTCTGCCGAGATGAACAACCGGTTCGCGGCACCCGATGCGTTGAAGTAATTCTCGATCATGATGACCCGGCCATCGGCCAGCGTCAGCACCAGATCATTGCCTGCGCGTTGCTGCCCGGCCAGATCGGTCTGTCTGAGATTTAGGGAAATTTCCTGACCTGCTCCGGCCTGGATGACATGACTTTTCGCCTCTGAGGCGACAACACCACGTTGCAATCCGCCCGCGTTATCGCGGACGACGAAATCTATCGTCTTCATAGCACCACCACTCTACCTCAAAGTCCTCGTTCTATGCGGGACTTCTGTAATTGATTTTATGCGTGCCAGCCGTTCTATCGCCCGTGCACGTTTTTGATGTCCCCGGGATACTCCGAAAACCCTTTTGAAACTAGTGCCTTTTTCTCGCCTTAGTTCATTTTCAACCACAAGGTGAGAGGCTTGTGGCACAATTCCGGTCGGTCAGAGGCGCGATTGCCAATAAGTCATAGGACATATCGCAGGTGCGAAAAATGATGGCATTCTCGCAACAGTTGACAATTTCCCGGGCGCGGCAAATGTCTGACGCATGGAGATTCCTCAAAACAGCCTGCGCGACATCACCGAAGACCCCGACCTTGGCATCACACTTTCCGACGGCTGCCGCCTCTCCGCCCGGATGTTGCGACCCGCAGATGCCGATGCCGCCCCGGTGCCGGTCATCCTGGAATATCTGCCCTACCGTAAACGCGATGGCACCTGCGCGCGCGATGCGCTGACGCATCCGTGGTTTGCGCAGCGCGGATATGCCTGCCTGCGCGTGGACATGCGCGGCAATGGCGACAGCCAGGGCGTGATGGAGGATGAATATACCGCCCAGGAACAGGCCGACGCGGTCGAGGTCATCAACTGGGTCGCGGCACAGCCCTGGTGCAACGGCAATGTCGGCATGATGGGCATCAGCTGGGGCGGTTTCAACGGATTGCAGGTGGCCGCCCTTGGCCCCGATCCGCTCAAGGCCGTGATCACCCTGTGCTCCACCGTGGACCGCTTTGCCGACGACATTCATTACAAGGGCGGCTGCCTGCTGAACGAAAACCTCGGCTGGGGGGCGACCATGTGGTCCTATTCCTCCCGCGCGCCGGACCCGGCGCTGCGCGCGGACTGGCGCGAGATGTGGCTGGAACGGCTTGAGGCGGAACCCTTCCTGCCGTCGGTCTGGCTGCGCCACCAGCGGCGTGACGCCTATTGGCGCCATGGTTCGGTGATCGAGGATTACCCCGCGATCAAGGCGAAGGTGCTGGCCATCGGCGGCTGGGGCGACGGCTACAAGAACGCCGTGCCGCAACTGGTGGAGGCCTTGCCGGGGGCCAAGGGTATCGTCGGCCCCTGGGTCCACAAATATCCGCATTTCGCGATCCCCGAACCGCGCATCGGTTTTCTGCAAGAGGCGCTGCGCTGGTGGGATCGCTGGCTCAAGGACATCGACACCGGGGTGGAAGACGACCCCGATTACCGCGCCTATCTGATGGACGGGGTGCGCCCCGCCACCTGGTATGAACACCGCCCCGGCCGCTGGATCGCGGAACCAACGGGTGCCACGTCTCATCTGCCCGCCACCACCCTGCATCTGACCGACGGCGGGCTGACGGACGCCGCCGCGCCGCTGGCGGCCACCGTGTCCTCACCGCCCCATTGCGGGGCGGATGCAGGTGAATACTGCGCCATCTGGCTGGGCCCGGAACTGCCCGGCGACCAGCGCGGCGACGATGCGCTTTCCACCACCTTCGACAGCGCCCCGCTGGAGGCGGATATGGATATCGTCGGCGCGCCCCGTGTCAGACTGACCCTGGCCAGCGACCAGCCGCAGGCGCAGATCGCGGTGCGGCTGAACCACATCCACCCGGATGGCGCGGCAACCCGTATCACCTATGGGGTGCTGAACCTCAGCCACCGCGACGATGCAGAGGCGGTCACCCCGATGACCCCCGGCACGCCGGTGGAGATCACCCTGGACCTCGACCACATCGCCTACCGCGTGCCGGCAGGTCACCGGCTGCGGCTGTCGATATCGGATGCCTACTGGCCGCTGATCTGGCCCAGCCCCGCCCCCACCCGTCTGAGCCTGAGCGCAGGCCGGATCGACCTGCCCCAGCGCCCTACAAAGGGCGGGGACGAACATCTGTTCGAACCCCCGGCCGCCGCCGACCCCTGGCAAACCGAAGAACTGCGCCCCGAAGCCCACATCAGGCGGCGCGAGGTCGATATGACGACGGGCGACATCACCCTGTTCATCGAGGATGACTTCGGTGCGGTGCGTGACGCGGACCATGGCCTGATCAACGGATCGGTTGCGCGTGAGGCCTGGACCATCAACCCCGATGACCCCCTGTCAGCCCGCGGCCAATGCCACTGGACCGATGAACTGGTGCGCGGTGACATTTCGCTGCGGACGGAAGCCACCTGCATGATGACCAGCAGCGCAACGGCATTTCATCTCAATGCCCGCATCGAAGCCTATGAAAACGACGAACTGATCTATGCAAGAGACATCGAAGACAACATCCCGCGCGATCACATGTAGCAAAGGCGTCACGAAAACCGCGCTATTAATCCTTGCGACATGCTGAGAAATGCGCAAACTTGACTCATCAATCAATAAAACGGGCGGACAAGCGCCCGATTCCAAAGGGGAGTATCAAATTATGAACGAACAACTGAAACATATGACCGGTCAGGTCGCCAAGGGCCTGATGACGCGCCGCGAATTCATCGGCCGCGCCGCGGCTCTCGGCGTGACCGCGGCTGTTGCCAACACGATGCTGGCTGAGCGTGCCCAGGCCCAGGAAACTCCCAAGCGCGGCGGCATGATCCGCATCGGTTCCTCAGGTGGTGAATCGACCAACACCCAGGACCCGGCCCTGACCGCTTCGGAAGTGCCGCTGAACAACCTCTATGCCTGGGGCGAAACCCTTGTCGAAGTCAGCCCCGACGGTACGCTTGAGCCGCGCCTGTCCGAAAGTTTCGAGGCCTCTGCCGACGCCAAGACCTGGACCTTCAAGATCCGCAAGGGCATCCCCTTCTCCAACGGCAAGGACATGACCCCCGACGACGTGCTGAAGACACTTCAGCGCCATTCGAACGAAGACAGCCAGTCCGGTGCCCTGGGCATCGTCAAGGGCATCGCCGACATGAAGGTCGATGGCGACTACGTGGTGCTGGAGCTGGAGGAAGCCAACGCCGACCTGCCGTACCTGATGTCCGACTATCACCTGATCATCCAGCCGAACGGCGGCATGGACGATCCCGGTGCCGCCATCGGGACAGGTGCCTATACGCTTGAAATCGACGAGCCGGGCGTGCGCCACGCCTTCAAGCGCCGCGATGACTATTGGGACAGCGAGAACCGTGGCTTTGCGGACGAATTCGAACAGCTTGTGCTGAACGATGCAACCGCACGCACCGCGGCGCTGCAATCGGGGCAGGTGCATCTGATCAACCGCGTCGATCCAAAGGTTGCCGCCCTTCTGGCACGCGCACCGAACCTTGAGGTGCGCAACGTCTCCGGCCCCGGCCATTACGTTTTCATCGCCCATATCGACACCCCGCCTTTCGACAACAATGACCTGCGGCTGGCGCTGAAATATGCCATCAACCGCGAGGAAATGGTGGACAAGATCCTGCGCGGCTACGGCACCGTGGGTAATGATATGCCGATCAACAAGGCCTATCCGCTGTTCGACGAAAGCATTCCGCAGCGCGAACATTCCATCGAGAAGGCCAAGGAACATTATGCGGCCTCCGGCCACGACGGCAGCCCGATCATCCTGCGGGTATCCGACGGGGCCTTCCCCGGTGCGGTCGACGCCGCAGCCCTGTTCCAGCAGTCGGCGCAGGCCGCTGGCATTCCGCTGGAAATCAAGCGCGAACCCAATGACGGCTACTGGTCCGAAGTCTGGAACGTGCAGCCCTTTTGCGCCTCCTACTGGGGCGGACGTCCGGTGCAGGACCAGATGTATTCCACCGCATATCTGTCCACCGCAGACTGGAACGACACGCGCTGGAAACGGCCCGAGTTCGACGCCATGCTGAAAGAGGCCAAGGCCGAGCTGGACACCGCCAAGCGTAAGGAACTCTATTCCAAGATGGGCCGGATGCTGCGCGATGAAGGCGGGTTGATCCTGCCGATGTTCAACGACTTCATCAACGGCGTCAGCAATGATGTCGGTGGCTGGATCGACGATCCCTACGGTGAGATGATGTCGAACCAGGCCGCAATCAAATGCTGGTTGAAGAACGCCTGATCGGGGCGTAGCGGAGATGCACCCGATCCTGAAACTCATTGCCCAGCGCCTTGCGCTGGGCATCCTGCTGCTTTTTGCGGCCTCAATCCTGATCTTCGCCGGCACGTCGATCCTGCCCGGCGATGTCGCCCAATCCATTCTGGGGCAATCGGCCACCCCCCAGGCGCTGGCCAACCTGCGCGAACAACTGGGCATGAACGATCCCGCCCTGACCCGCTATTTCTCCTGGCTTGGAGGGTTCCTGCAAGGCGATCTCGGCACCGCGCTGACCAATGGCCGCGACATCGCGGAAAGCCTTGGCGGACGCCTCAAGAATACGCTGTTCCTCGCCTTCTGGGCCGCTGTCATCTCGGTGCCGCTGGCGATTTTCCTGGGGCTGCTTGCCGTCCGCTACAAGGACCGCTGGCCGGACAAGCTGATCTCGGCGGTGACGCTGACCACCATTTCCATCCCGGAATTCATGATCGGCTATGTCCTGATCTACTGGATTTCGATCCGGCTGGGCTGGTTTTCCTCTGTCGCGATCATCAACGACGGCATGACGCTGGGCCAGAAACTGAACGCCATTGCGATCCCCGTCATGGTGCTGACCCTGGTGGTGCTGGCCCATATGATGCGCATGACCCGCGCCGCGATCCTGAACGTGATGCAATCGGCCTACATCGAAACCGCCGAGTTGAAGGGCATGCGGATGCTGACGATCATCCGAAAACACGCCTTCCCCAATGCCGTTGCGCCGATCGTGAACGTGGTGATGCTGAACCTCGCCTACCTGGTGGTTGGCGTTGTGGTGGTGGAGGTCGTCTTTGCCTATCCGGGCATGGGGCAATACCTCGTGGATCACGTCTCCAAACGTGACGTGCCAGTGGTGCAGGCCTGCGGGCTGATCTTTGCGGCTGTCTATATCGGGCTGAACCTGATTGCCGATATCGTGTCGATCCTGGCCAATCCAAGGCTGAGGCATCCAAAGTGAAAACGGCGCATTTTTCCCCGAAAAAATGCGCCGCGCGCGACCACGCGTTTTCCCGAAGGGAAAGCGCCGGGAGACGCCCGGCGCAGAAGAAGCGCCTGACGGCGCACCAAGCTACGGAACAGGCTATATGAAAAATATTCCCATATCCGCCATGATCGGCCTGTTCTTCACCGGCCTCTATTTCCTCATGGCCATCTTCGCCCCGCTGATCGCCCCCTACGGCATGGCCGAAACCGTCGGCGACGTCTGGGAAGCGCCCTCTTCGCAGTTCCTGCTGGGCACCGACAGCATCGGGCGCGACCTGCTGACGCGCCTGATCTACGGCGGGCGCACCACGATCTTCATCGCCACGATGGCCACCATCCTCAGCTTTGTCACCGGATCGGTCCTGGGATTCTTCGCCGCCGTCTCGGGCGGCTGGATTGACCAGACGATCTCGCGCCTTGTGGACCTGATCATGTCGATCCCCTCGCTGATCTTCGCGCTGGTGGTACTCTCGGTCATGCCGACCACCACCACGATCCTCATCGTGTTGATGGGGCTGCTTGATTCCACCCGCGTCTACCGGCTGGCCCGCGCCGTGGCGGTGGACATCACGGTGATGGATTATGTCGAGGCCGCCCGCCTGCGCGGCGAAAAAATCGGCTGGATCATCTTCCGCGAGACGCTGCCGAATGCCCTGTCGCCACTGGTGGCTGAAATGGGCCTGCGCTTCATCTTTGCGGTGCTCTTCATCTCGACCCTCAGCTTCCTCGGCCTTGGCGTACAGCCGCCGCTGGCGGACTGGGGCGGCATCGTGAAGGAAAACAAGGAAGGCATCAACTATGGCATCCAGGCGGCCCTCTATCCGGCCTATGCCATCGCCACCCTGTGCATTTCCATCAACCTGGTGGCGGACTGGATCCTGAACCGTACCACATCACTGAAAGGGGGCAGAGGATGAGCGATCCCCTCCTCAAGGTATGCGGCCTTAAAATCGGCGCGACCATCTATCCGCCCGGCGAGCGGCCCCGCGACATCGAAATCGTGCATGGCGTGGATTTCGAACTGGAGGCCGGCAAGGTCCTCGGCCTGATCGGTGAATCCGGGGCCGGCAAATCCACCATCGGCCTGGCCGCCATGGCCTATGGCCGGGGCGGTGTGGAGCTGACCGGTGGCGAAGTCTGGGTCAATGGCCGCGACATCCTGCAGACCGGTGTCGGCGACGTGCGCCGCCTGCGCGGCGGCGAGGTCACCTATGTCTCACAATCCGCCGCCGCCTCCTTCAACCCGGCCAAAAAGATCATGGAACAGGTGACAGAGGCCGCGATCCGCCAGGGCAAGTTTTCCCGCAAGGAGGCCGAAAGCCGCGCGGTGGAACTGTTCGGCAAGCTGGGCCTGCCCGACCCCGAAACCATCGGCAACCGCTATCCGCATCAGGTGTCAGGCGGTCAGCTGCAACGCTGCATGACAGCGCTTGCGCTTTGCCCCGAACCCGACCTCGTGGTGTTTGACGAACCCACCACCGCGCTGGATGTGACCACCCAGATCGACGTGCTGGCCGCCATCAAGGAAGCGATCCGCGACACCGGCGTTGCCGCGCTCTATATCACCCACGACCTTGCCGTCGTGGCGCAGGTCAGCGACCACATCATGGTGCTGCAACAGGGCGCGATGGTCGAATATGGCACCACGGACCAGATCATCAACAACCCGCAGGAAGAATACACCCAGGCGCTGGTCTCTGTCCGGTCGATCCAGCACGAGGAAAAGCAACCCACCGACAATCCACTGCTGCGGGTGGAGAACATCACCGCGCGCTACAGGGGCACCGATTTCGACGTGCTCAAGAACGTGAACGTGGAGCTGCACCCCGGCCAGACCCTTGCCATCGTCGGCGAAAGCGGTTCGGGCAAATCGACGCTCGCACGGGTGATCACCGGCCTGCTGCCGCCCAATGAGGGGCAGATCGTGTTTGACGGGCGCAACCTGTCGCCCGCGCTGGCGCAACGCAGCTACGAGGACCTGCGCGAGCTGCAGATGATCTACCAGATGGCCGACACCGCGATGAACCCCCGCCAGACCGTGGGCACGATCATCGGACGGCCGCTGGAGTTCTATTTCGGCCTCAAGGGCAAAGCCAGGCAGGAGCGCATCCAGGAACTGCTGGACGAGATCGAACTTGGCGACGGCTTTCAGGATCGCTATCCGGCAGAGCTTTCTGGCGGGCAGAAACAACGCGTCTGCATCGCCCGCGCACTGGCGGCCAAGCCCAAGCTGATCATCTGCGACGAAGTAACCTCGGCGCTCGACCCGCTGGTGGCCGACGGCATCCTGAAACTGCTGCTCAAACTGCAAAAGATCGAAGACGTTTCCTATCTCTTCATCACCCACGATCTGGCTACGGTAAAAGCCATCGCCGACAGCATCGCGGTGATGTACCAGGGCGCTGTCGTGCGCTACGGCCCGAAATCGCAGGTATTGGCCCCGCCTTTCGATGCCTATACCGAACTCCTGCTCAGCTCGGTGCCCGAGATGAAACTGGGCTGGCTGGAGCAGGTCATTGAAACCCGCCGCATGGAAAGCGCCGGGAACTAGGTCGCGTTTTTCCCCGAAAAAACGCGACCAGTGCGACCAAGCGTCTTTTCAAAGAAAAGGCGCGGGGAGGCACCCGGTCAAGTTCAACCCCAGCGCGGCCAAGCGTTTTTCCCCGAAAAAACGCGACCAGTGCGACCAAGCGTCTTTTCAAGGAAAAGGCGCGGGGAGGCACCCGGTCAAGTTCAACCCCAGCGCGGCCAAGCGTTTTTCCCCGAAAAAACGCGACCAGTGCGACCAAGCGTCTTTTCAAGGAAAAGGCGCGGGGAGGCACCCGGCAGGCCCGGGCCGCCTTGCTCCGCTTTGCCCTGCCCCAACCTGTCGCATGCCATCCGAAAGCGACACAAACCTACGGATTTTCTGATTCCTGTCGGAAGGCCGTGCCCAGCAATCCCGCCTCGAATGCCAAGCATTTCCGACCCAACCGGACCTTAGGTGAAGCGCACGCGAGGGTTCGTTATGCGAACTTTGCTGACATTGCCATTGGCGCGGTGCCTGCCCCCCCAACACCCCGCCCGGCGCAAGCCGGGCATCGCCCGACCTCCCCCCGGAGGGCGATTTTGCAACCTTTGCCATCACATGACCCGGCGTGGGGGCTGAAACGCTTCCCACCATACTGAGGTTTGGAACGCCCTCCAGGTCGGGCGACACCCGGCCTGCGCCTCATGATAAATGGGACTCTTTCCCGCCGTTCGCTGCAATTTCCGCGGATGACCGCTTCGCCCCTGCGCCTGACGTAGCACAGCGATCCGGGTCAGCAATGTGACGCAAAAGTCGGTTTTACTTGGCAACTGACATTACCCCGCGCAGCGCGCAGCGTAGGTCTCGATCAGCCGCCGCGCCGCCCGGTCCTGCGCATCCTCTGCCGGGGTGCCGTCCAGCGTCCAGACCTCCAGCGCCTCGACCAGCGGGCCGATCCCTTCACAGGGCTGCTCATAATAGAGTTCCATTTGCACCCGGTACTGCAGGATCGTGCGCCGCTGGGCCTGCGCGCGGGAGGAGACGGCGACCTCATCCGTCATCGCATAGGCCGCGCCCAGCTGTTTCCGCGCTGCCGCGAGGTCGAAGGCATCGCCCTCCGCCCCCAGGATACGGCCCTTGAACAGCGCAAGTTCAACCCGGTCGGATGCGCTGCGCGCGCTGCTTTCCAGCGTCTCCGCAATTTGCAAGGCATCCCTTGTGCGGCCCTGAAGCAACAGTTGATCGGCAAGGATCTGCGCCTCCGAGGGTTGAAAGAACTCCGGCTGCTGCTGCCAATATGCGAAAGTCTGACTGCCCAGCCGCTGCCGCAACCCTGCATTCGCCGCCTCGAAACTGCCGGCCCCCGAAATTCCATCTGCCTCGTTCAGCGCATAGGCCTTTTCGTTCAGCTTCTGGATTTCACGCAGATTGCTTTCGATTGCGCTGATCGTGGCGCGGTCCTGCCCCTTAAAGCGCAGGTAGACATCGTCGTAAAACGTGTAGCAGGCCAGCACGAAGGCCAGCGGCAGGCCGGAGAGTTTGACCCAATCCTGCCAGCTGTTGTCACTGTACCACCGTTTGTCGCGGCGGGCCTCATCTGCGGAACGCTCGAACGCGCTGAGCCGGGCGCGCAGCCGGTCGTTTTCTGCGCGCAGGTCATGATCCGGCACTGGCGCTTACCAATGTTCTGATTTTGCATGCCCGCAACGGGCACAGTCAAATCCACCGGGAGGATCGACATAGCTGGGGCACCCGCAGCCCGATGCGGTGCATTTGCCGGTGCCCATTGTCGGTGCATCCTCGCCGGTGCCGCCTGTCCGTTTCAGCGGCAGTGTTTCGGCATCTGTCTCCAAGGTCCAATGTTTCATGAAAAACCCCCTGATTCCAATCCCGCGATGCTATCACAGGTTGGATTTTCGCCAAAGCGGGCAAGCAAGGCATGCCGGGTCAGCAAAGCACCCCTATGCCGGGCACCGCGATCACGCGGCTGTTTGACCACGGGTTAGCCGTTGCACCGCACCCGCGCCTGCGATCATATGACCGCAACCAGGGAGGCCCGACATGGACAAGAAACTGCTGCTGATCATCCTTGACGGGGTGCCATACCGGAACTGGCGCCGCCTGTTCGGCAACCTCGAAGGGTGGGTGCAATCCGGCGATGCCCGGGTCTGGAAAATCCGGGCGGTGCTGCCCTCGATCTCGGCCTCCTGCTATGCTTCGATCCACACCGGCGTGGCACCGGCCGCGCATGGTTGCACCGGGAACGGCAATGTCTTCCGGCTGGGGCATAAAGACGTGTTCAGCCAGGTCCGCGCAGGCGGCGGCGTGACGGGCGCTGTGGCGCATTCCTTCTGGTCGGAGTTCTTCAACCGCCACCCCTTCGACTATGTGCGAGACATCGAATACGACGAGCCCGACAGCGACACGATCAACCACGGGCGGTTCCACACGATGACCGGCTATGGGCAGGTCAACCAGATGACCCCTTCCGACGTGGATCTCTTTGCCACGCTCACCAATCTGTGCCTGCGGTTCGGGCTGAACTACGGCATGCTGCACACCTGTACCCTGGACAGCATGGGGCACCGGTTCTTCCACGATTGCCAGGAGATGGACCACGCCTGCGCCGTGATGGACGAGATGCTGGCCCCCTTCATCTCCAAATGGATGGCGGCAGGATATGAGATCATCGTGACCGCAGATCACGGTCAGGACGAGCGCGGCCACCACGGCGGGCGGGGCGAGCTGCAACAGGATGCGGCGCTTTACTACTTCGGCCCCGCCGAAGGCCCCCGCGCGGATACCGTGATCGACCAGTTGCAACTGGCCCCCACGATCCTGCACCGCCTCGGCGCGCCGGTCGCGGATACGATGAAGGCGGCATCCTTTCTGAAGTGACACGCCGGGTCCCGGCGTTTTCAGAAACGCCGGTCCGCTTTCTTCAAAGAAAGCGATGCCAAGGGCTCAACGCCACGCGCCTTGCCACCCCCGGAGTTTTCAAAACTCCGACCCGTTCTTTTCAAATGGGACGGAATCCGAACACCTCACATCTGCGCGTCTGAATAAGGCCAGTCGCCCCGTCCCAAAGCCGCGATCCCCTCCACCACCTTGTCAAAGAATGCCGCCGCACGGGAGGACATGGCCCGGGCGCGCAGGCAGCCATGTACCATGCCGGGCTCATTGAACCAGACCGCCTGCCCGCCGGCGCCGCGTATCGCGTCGCGATATGCCCCGCCGTCGCTGGCAAGCGGATCACATTCCGCCGTGATCAGCACGCTTGGCGGCAGGCCGGTGAAATCCGTGTCACTCAGCGGGGCAAATCGGGGATCATCTGTCGGCGGCTCCCCTTCCCCGACACGGACCTTGAGGTAGAACGCCAGATCCGCGGCCGTAAGCTGTGGCGCATTTGCATGCTCCACATAAGACCCCTGCCCCCGGTCACCGCCCAACCCGGGATAGATCAGCAGCTGACCCCTGATCCGGCCCGGCAGGTCGTGGCGCGCCTGATGCGTCACCGCAGCGGCAAGGTTGCCGCCCGCGCTGTCACCCGCCATGACCAAAGGACCGGGGTGAACCTTCGCGATGGCTTCGAAAGCGGCACAGGCATCGTTGAAACAGCCCGGAAAGACCACCTCGGGCGCCAGCCCGTAATCGACCGAGATCACCCGGTATCCCGTGCGGTCACAGATCGCGGCGCAGATGTCGTCGTGGCTGTCCAGCCCGCCCACAACGAAACCGCCACCGTGGTAATAGACCACCGTGACATCCGTCGCCGTCTTCTCGTAGATCCGGCAGGGCACCGCGCCATAGGGGATGTCCCGCACAACGATCCTTGCGGGCCGTCCCTGATCAAAGAGGCGGCACATCCGGTCATAGACCTGCCGCTGTTCCCTGATCGTCATCTCGACGGCGTCCGGCGGATAGGCGGCATCAAGCCGCGCGATATAAGCCCAGGTCTCGGTGTCGATCAGCTGGTCATAATCCGGGGCGTTCACGCCTCCTCCCATGGCCGGGTAAAGCTGTCGAGCACGGCCCCGACGTCCTGCGGCGCGGCACCGTTCATGGAAATCCTGGCGACCAGGCCGCGTTTCTTGTCGTCGACCACATGATCCACCCGCGCGGCACTGCCCGCCGCCGTCAGCGCGGCATCATAGACACGGGTGATCGCATCCTTGCGCAGATCGGGTTTGAAAATCTTGCCCACCGCCGTTTTCGGCAGTTCCTTCATGATGGTGACATGTTTGGGCTGGGCCGCACGTTCGTGGACCTTCTCGCTGCAATAGACCAGCAATTCCTCTTCCGTGACCTCTGCCCCTTCGACCAGTTCCACATAGGCGCAGGGGATTTCACCCGCATGGGCATCCGGCTGTCCGATGGCCCCTGCAAAGGCGACGGCATCATGTCCCAGAAGCGCCTCTTCGATCTCGGCCGGGTCGATGTTGTGCCCGCCGCGAATGATCAGGTCCTTGGACCGGCCGGTGATCCACAGGTAGCCGTCCGCATCCATCCGGCCCAGATCACCGGTGCGCAGGAACTTGTCCTTGTAGTACAGATCCTTGTTCTTGTCCGCTTCGGTATAGGTATTGCCGACATAGACACCGGGGTTCGACACGCAGATTTCCCCCACCTCATCGATGCCCAGTTCCTTGCCGTTGCTGACGATCTTGATCTCGGTATAGGGGAAGGGAATCCCGATCGAGCCCACCTTTTTCAGCCCGTCCACCGGGTTGCCCGAAATCAGGCAGGTTGCCTCGGTCATGCCGTAACCTTCGACAATCGTCATGCCGGTTGTCTTCTCGAACCGGCGGAACAATTCCAGCGGCAGCGGGGCAGAGCCGGAGAACGCCGTCTTCACGCTGGAAATATCCGCATTGACCGGGCGCTGCATGGTGGCGGCAAGGGCCGTCGGAACAGAGACCACAAAGGTGACCTTCCAGCGTTCCACCAGCTTCCACAGGTTGTCGAACACGCCTTCGCCGCGATAGCCCTGCGGCGTCGGGAAAACGATATGCGCGCCCGACGAAAGCGCCCCCAGCAGCATCACCTGGCAGGCCATGACATGGAACAGTGGCAGCGGGCAGAGCATCACGTCTTCTGCGGTCAGCAGCAGTTCGGAGCCGATCCAGCCATTGTAGATGGTGCCGGAATAGAGGTGCTGCGCAACCTTCGGCATGCCGGTGGTGCCGCCGGTGTGGAAATAGAAGGCCACGCGGTCTTCCTGCACGTCCTCAAAGGTCAGCTCCTTGGGTTGCTTGCTGATCTCGGCGTTGAAGTTCAGGTACTTCGCCTGATTTCCCACCAGCCCCTTGGGCCGGATCAGCGGCACGATCCAGGATTTCGGCGGCGTCAGGTAGCGCACAAGGTCCACCTCAAGCACCGTATGAACGCCGGGGGCAAGCTTGACGGCTTCGGCTGTCTTTTCGGCCACGTCGGTCTTGGGGAAAGGCCGCAGGGTGACCACCACCGATGCCCCGGTCTCGCGCAGGATCGAGCCGATCTGTTCGGCGTCCAGCAGCGGGTTGATGGGGTTGGCGATGCCGGCCACGCCGCCCCCCAGCAGCGTCAGAACGGTTTCATTGCAATTGGGCAGGACATAGGCCACGACATCCTTCGGGCCGATGCCCAGAGACCGGAACAGGTTGGCAGTCTGGCTGACCTTGTCCTTGAGCTGGGTCCAGGTAAAGGTCTCGGCCTTGTCCTTGGGGCCGGAAAAGATCTGGTAACTGATGGCCTTGTGGTTCGGAAACTTTGCCGTTGTCCGGCTGATCAGACCATAAAGCGTTTTTGGCAGATCGCGCTCTGCCCAGGGCATTTCGCCTTCGATCTTCTTGCGGTCTTCGATACCACTGTATCCCATGAACAATCCTCCCCAAATGCCGGTTTCCGGCTGAATTTTTCCTGGGTCAAAGGATGCGATGAAACCGGGTAATTCGCAAGGCAATGTCCACCCGCACCACGGTCAAATGACGCAGCGGCAGGATTCCGGGCCGGAATTTCGCGCCCCTATTCGGCAGCGATGCCATCGGTGAATTGCAACCGTGCCAGCCGGGCATAGAGGCCCCCCCTGGCCACCAGGGCATCATGGGTGCCTGTCGCCACCACGCGCCCCGCTTCCAGAACGACAATGCGGTCCGCCTTTTTCACGGTCGCCAGACGGTGCGCCACGATCAATGTGGTACGGTCCCGGCTCAGGTGGTCCACCGCCTGTTGTACCGCACGCTCGCTTTCGGCATCCAATGCGCTGGTTGCCTCGTCCAGCAGCAGCACCGGCGCGTCGCGCAGGATCGCGCGGGCGATGGCAATGCGCTGCTTCTGCCCGCCGGACAGCATGACGCCACGCTCGCCCAGATAGCTGTCATAGCCATCTGGCAGCGCCGCGATGAAATCATGGGCGGCAGCGGCCCTTGCGGCGGCCTCCACTTCCGCATCGCTGGCTTCGGGCCTGCCAAAGCGAATGTTTTCCGAGGCCGAGGCGGCAAAGATCACCGGGTCCTGCGGCACCAGCGCGATGGCCTGGCGGAAGGCATCCCGCGCCACCTCGCGCAGGTCCACCCCATCCAGCGTGATGCGGCCGGACGAAGGATCATAGAACCGCAGGATCAACTGGATGATCGTAGTCTTTCCCGCTCCGGAGGGCCCGACGAAAGCCACCGTTTCGCCCGGCTGAATGTCCAGCGTCACCCCATCCAGCGCCGCAGTGCCGGGTCGCGCGGGGTATGAGAAATGCACATCCTCGAACAGGATCCGCCCGCGTACCGGGTCCGGCAAAACACCCGCTTCGACCGGGTCCTGCACACTGTCCTCGGCTTGCAGCAGTTCGACAAGCCGCTCCGTCGCGCCCGCCGCGCGCTGTAACTCGCCCCAGATTTCCGACAGCGCCGCAACCCCGCCCGCAACCATCACCGCATAGATCACGAATTGCACCAGTGCGCCGGGGGTCATATTGCCCTCGCGCACATCATTGGCACCGATCCACAGCACCCCGACCACGCCGGAGAAAACCAGGAAAATCACGATCACCGTCATCGCGGCGCGGGTCTTGATCCGGCGGCGGGCGGCGTCGAACGATCCTTCGGTCATGCGGGCAAAGGCATCGCGCGTCACGGTTTCATGGGTAAAGGCCTGTACCGTCTGCACCGCACCCAGGCTTTCCGACGCATTGCCGGAAGACGCCGCGATCCAGTCCTGGTTCTCCCGGCTGATGACGCGCAACCGGCGGCCCAGCACCAGGATCGGGATGACCACCGCAGGCACGATCAGCAGCACCAGCCCGGTCAGCTTGGCCGAGGTCAGCAGCATCAGCGCAAGCCCCCCCGTGAAGATCAGGATGTTGCGCAGGGCGATGGAAACGGAGGAGCCGATGACGCTGAGGATCAGGGTGGTATCGGTGGTGATCCGGCTCAGCACCTCGCCGGTCATGATCCGTTCGTAAAACGCAGGGCTCATGGAAATGACCCTGTCAAAGACCGCGCGCCGGATATCGGCGACTACACGTTCGCCCAGCCGCGTCACCAGCGCATAGCGCAGCCCGGTGCCGACAGCCAAGAGCGCCGCAATCCCCAGGGCAGCCAGAAAGTAACGGTCCAGCAGTTCGGTTTCGGCAGACCGGAAGTTGTCCACCACCCGGCGCACGGCCAGCGGCAGGGTCAGCGACACCATCGCCGTCAGCATCAGCGCCAGCACCGCCAGGGCCATCAGCCCGCGATAGGGCAGCATGAAAGGCAAAAGCGCCCGAAGCGCGCCGATCCGCCGCGACTTTTCACGTTCTTCGGTCTGGGTCGGTGCGGGAACGGGTGCGCGTGCCATGGTTCGTCCTTTTTAGTCGTGACGTGTCATGGCGCGGCAGCACGCAGGGGTCAAGCGCCACCGATGTCGCAGTTGAACTTTGGAAGGGCTGGAGCGGGCGGCGGGAATCGAACCCGCATCATCAGCTTGGAAGGCTGAGGTCTTACCATTACACAACGCCCGCGCAGGGATTGAGTTAAGTCATCCGATCCGGAGCGTCAAGAAGGGCAATGCCGGCTTTCGACCCGCAGGCAGATATATCCGCCCCGCGCGGCGCACCCTGTCCCGGTCAGCTTTCCGGGCCCTCGCTGAGGATACACAGCACATTTGCCTTTGGCGTGATGCCCAGCGCGCGCTTGCCCTCCGCCCCAAGGGCCAGCAGGGCGGCAATGCCCGCAGCCCCCGAAGGGGTCGAGGCCAGACCGGCGACCATCGCGGTTCCCGCGCCTACCTGCGCCTCCTGCTCGGTGATCAGCGCAAAGGCGTCCGCATCGCGCGCCAGCCCCTTCAGGGCGATCAGCGAGGGGCTCTTGCAATCCAGCCTGCCCATGTTGCTGGCGGGCCCCGTGCTGGTGACCGCCCTGCCCGCCGCAACCGAGCCATAAAGCGCCGCGGCCACTGCCGGTTCAACCACGACGATCCGCGGGCCATCCCCCCAATGTGCCCGTGCGCAGGCGGCACAGGCCCCCGCCAGCCCGCCAACCCCGGCCTGCAGAAAGATATGGCTGGGCACCCGGGGCATCTGGCGCACCGCCTCGGCCATCAGCGCAAGGTAGCCTTCCATCACCGCCAGCGGATCTTCGGTATATCCCGCCCAGGCCGTATCCGACAAAAGATGCCAGCCTTTCGCCGCCGCCTCCTGTTCCGCTGCGGCCATGGCCTCCTCATAGGTCGCCCCCTCGCGGCGCACCTCGGCCCCTTGCGCTTTCAGCCGCCCGGCAAAGGCATCCGCCACCGTTTCGGCAATATAGATGACCGAAGATGCACCGAATGCCGCCGCACCCGCCGCCACCGACAATCCGTGGTTGCCCGCACTTGCGGTGACATAGGTCCGGCCGCGCGCAGCCTTGCCGTGGCGGGCGATGACATGGGCGGCCCCCAGCGCCTTGAAGCTGCCAAGCCCCATGCGCCCGCGTTCATCCTTGACCCAGACCTGCGCCACACCCGCCTCCACCGCGATAGCCTCGGCCTCCACCAGCGGGGTTTCGGCGGCAACCGGACAGCGCGCCAGCAGCGCCTCTACCCCGGCCGCATCAGCAACGGGGAATGGGATGTCATCCAGACCGGAAACAGCGACCGGGCGTGCAACGTTCAAAATATCCATAAAGCGTCCGACCTTATATCTGAATCATCCCGTGACACGCATGTCCCGGGAGCGCCGCAGGCGCGGCAGGGTATTCGTGTTTCAAGTTCAAGGTCGGGCGCCTGGGTTACCGGATACGGCGACGCAGGCCACGTCAGGTGCTGCCCGGCAACTGCATATGTCAATCGCAGGGCGCACCCGCGGCCCCCCAGATCTCCACATCGGCGGCGATATCCTCGGGCGTGCCGTCAGGGGCAGAGCGGCCCGCGCCGGGGGCATAGCCCCAGGCCACGAAAGGCGAGCTTCGCAGGTGTTCGGCAAGCTCGGCAATATCGTTGCCGTCATTGGTCTCCGGATCGCGCATCTGCGCGCAGATCTCGGCGCTGGACCTGCCCAGCCAGGCCAGCTCGACCGGGGGCAGACGCCAGGCATCACTGATATGGGGCGGCGCATGGGGCACGGTATTGGCCCTGCCCGTGGTCACATGACAGGTCCGGCAGGGCGTGCTCAGCGCGCCGATCCGGGTCTCATCCGCCAGAACCCCCATGCCGTGAACGGTATCCGCCCCATAGCCCAAACCGTTCCACATCGGTTGACCGCTTTCGCCCACATGGCAATTGGTGCAGCGCGGATGCGAGACCTTTTCAAAGATCCGGTCCCAGGCGGCAAGGCCCGCTTCCCGGCTCTCCGTGGTTTCCTGTGCGGCCAGCGGGGCTGCCAGCAACAGCGCTGCAATCACGAGGCGCATCAGACAAAATCCACATGTTTGGCAAAGGGCAATTCGCGGATCCGCTTGCCGGTCGCAGCAAAGATCGCATTGCCCAGCGCGGGTGCGGCGGGTGGCACGCCCGGTTCACCGATGCCGCGGATCCTGTCGCCGTTTTCCAGACCGCGCACCATGATCTGAGGTGTCTGGTGCAGGCGCATCCCCTCGAACACATGGAAATTGTCCTGCTGGGCCACGCCCCCAACATAGGTCAGCTCGCAGTTCATCGCATGGCCCAGCCCCCAGATCACCCCGCCCGAAAGCTGCGCCTCGAAGTTCACCGGGTCCAGCACCCGGCCCACATCGGCGGCGACAAAAACCTTGTCAATGCGGATGCCGCGATCCGTCTCGGTGACTTCCACCACCTCGGCCACCGGCACCCCGAAGGACAGGGTAAAGGCGACCCCGCGCCCCCGCCCCGGGCCAAGGTCGCTGCCCCAGCCCGACATCTCGGCCACCGCTTCAAGCACCTTGCGCGAGGTGTCGTGCCAGCACAGGCGCAGCCGTTCCTCCAGCGGGTCGGCCCCGGCGGCGTGGCACAGCTCATCCAGAAAGCTCTCATGCAGGAAGCCATTGCCGGAGGCGCCGACGGACCGCCAGGAGCTGACCGGCACCATCGGCGGCACCCGGTAGCCGGTGACCCGGTAATCCGGGATCGCATAGGGCTGGTCCCAGGCTCCGGCGACAATCGCCACATCCGGCCCGATGGCGGGCTGGCCCAGACGGCCCAGCGAGGACGCGGTCACGGAAGGCGCCGCAATGCCCAGATCATAGGCTGCCACCTGACCGCCCGACACCGCCCCCCGCGCGCGGCTGATCGCCAGCGGACGGGGAAAATCATGGGTCATGTCCTCTTCCCGGCTCCAGACCATCTTGATCGGGGTGTCGGGCATCTCCAGCGCAATTTCGACCGCCTGCCGGATGTAATCGTCTTCCAGCCGCCGCCCGAAGCTGCCGCCGGACATCAGCACATGCACATGGACGTTTTCAGCCTCAAGCCCGGCCACGGCAGCGGCCCCCTCCTGCACGAAACGCGGGATCTGGGTGCCGGTCCAGATGTCCAGCCGCCCCTCCGTCAGTTTCACGACCACGGACATCGGCTCCAGCGGGGCATGGGCCAGATAGGGGATGCGGTACTCGGCTTCTAGCACATCCGCCCCCTTGAGCGCCGCTTCCACATCGCCCTCGTCCTTGAACCGGCTGTCCTGCCGGTCCTCGATGAAAGAGGCGGCAACATCGGCAAACTGCGCGGCCGTATCGCCGATATAGGGCGCTTCGCCCCAGTCCGCCTTGACCGCATCCGCCGCCTGAAAGGCGCGCCAGGTGTTGTCCGCAACCACGGCAAAGCCCCCGGTGATCGGCATGATGGCCTGAACCCCCCGCATCACCTCTGCCTCGGTCGCATCATAGCCCAGAATGCCACCCCCAAGCGCCGGATTGGTGCGGGTGGTGGCATGCACCATGCCCTCCATCACCAGGTCGATGCCATAGATCTGCGTGCCGGTGGATTTGGCAATGATGTCGGTGCGCAGATGATCCCGCCCCAGCATCCGCCATTCCGACGGGTCGCGCAGGGTGACATCCTGAACCGGATCAATCTCTGCCGCCGTGGCGGCCAGATCGGCATAGGCCAGCCGCATCCCGTCAGGCAGCACCACCGCGCCGCTTTCGGTGCGCAGCTGATCGCGGTCGAGACCGGTTTGCTGCGCCGCCGCGGCCAGCAGCGTCGCCCGCGCGACAGCGCCGGCATGGCGCAGACGGTCGTACATGTCCGGCACCGTCGACGACCCACCGGTGAGCTGCAGCCCCAGAAGCTTGCCCACCACATCCGCAGCCCCGCGCCCGGTGCGCGCCATCATGCTGTCGGAAGTCGCGGCAATCGGCATGCCTTCCGCGGCCACAACCCCGTTGTAATAGGCGGCCGAGGGCATGCCCGGATCAATCCGCACATCCGCCAGCTCCACATCCAGCTCTTCCGCCAGCAGATGCGCCTGGATCGAATAGGCGCCCTGCCCCACATCGGCACGCGGGGTGATCAGTGTCACGCCCTGGGCATCCACCTTGACGTAGGGGTTGAAGGCCACCTCACCCGGTTTCAGCTCTGCCAGCAGCGGGTTCTTCACGTCCCGCTTGTACATGTAGGTGCCAAAGGCGACCCCGCCCAGCACCGCGACCGACCCCACCAGAAAGCTGCGGCGCGCGATGGTTTTCACCCGTCCCATGCTCAGACCCCCTGCAGCTTGGCGGCGGCGGTCTTCACGGCGGCGCGGATGCGCGGATAGGTCCCGCAGCGACAGAGGTTCCCGCTCAACGCGGCGTCGATCTGTTCGTCGGTCGGCTCCGGGTTGAGATCGAGAAAGGACGCCGCCTGCATGATCTGCCCCGACTGGCAGTAACCGCATTGGGCCACCTGATGGTCCACCCAGGCCTGCTGTACCGCATGCAGCGCCTGCGGGGTTCCAAGCCCCTCGATCGTGGTCACTTCGCCATCCACATCTGCCGCCGCCAGTTGACAGGACCGCACGGCGACCCCGTCCACATGCACGGTACAGGCCCCGCATTGCGCGATCCCGCAGCCGTACTTCGGGCCGGTGATGCCCAACTCGTCACGCAATACCCACAAAAGCGGCATGTCGTCTTCGACCTCCACCTCGTGATCGGTTCCGTTGACGCGCAGTCGCATGGTCAGCCTCCAACTGGTCTTGTGGGGGAAGCTTAGCGCCAAAAACCGGCAGGTAAAGCAGGAGAAGACCGCCGGGCCATTGACCCGGCGGCAGCTTCAGGCCGTCAGGAAATCCCCTTCAGCGCGTGGCTTCCAAAGCCTCAAGCGCAGCCAGTCTGCTCACCAATGTCCTGATCTCAGATTCCTGGCGCGCATTCTGCCGCGTCAGGGCCGCGATCTGGTCTTCCTGCTCCAGCGTGTACAGCGTCAGTTCCTCGATTTTCTTCAGATGCGCCATCTGCATCTCGGTCATGTCCACACCATTTGCCCTGATCTCAGCCTCCGAAGGGATGTCCGGCAAATGCCTGTTCGTGCCGATGAAATCCCTGACCTCGGCCAGCGACCGCAGGGGGTAATCCGCACCAAAGACGTAATCGGGTACGTTCAGCGTGGTGTTGTTCACCACCAGCCGTCCCGTCACCACAACCGCGTCAGGGGCAGAGTTGATGCCCAGTTTCAGCAGGTTGTTGTTGGCGGCATTGTCGATCTTCAGCGGCGTGTTGCCCCCCGCGATGCCGACGTTCAGACGACCTGAATCCTGCTGGTTGCGGAATTCCCAGGTGGTGGGGGTGGTGCCGTTCTGCTTGAGGCGGAACGCGGAATCGGAGCCGCTACCCGCCGCTTCGAAGAGCGCGAAGGCATCCGTATTGGACGCATTGGACCGGATGTGCAGCAATTCCTCGGGCGCATCGGTGCCAAGACCCACAAATCCGGTTTCGTCGAGATGGAAAGACCCGGTTGGCGCCGTCCGGTCAATGCGGAATGGGGTGGTCCCGGCGGTCAGATCGCTGACGCTGAAGGCGGTCTGTCCGACGATCCGCCAGGCCTGTGGCGGCAAAAGGCCATTGCCGGTCTGTTCCAGCCGCAAGCCGGGGCCGATGGCCCCGGAGGCATGCAGCCGGTCCTGCGGAAACATCGTGCCCAGCCCGATGCCGCCGCCATTGTCGATCCAAAACGCATTTTCCGGCGCGCCACCCTCAATGCTGAAGGGGATTGTGTCAGCACTCAGATCCTCGATCGAAAAGCGTTCGATCCCGCCATTGTAATCGTCGTTCGGCCTGATCCGCCAATCGCGCCCGGGGTAATGCCCAGTCCCCGCTACCGACTGGTTTACCATGTCAATCCAGGCCTGCTTTGGTGTGTCGATGGTAAGCGGCCTGTCATAACTGGTGGGCTCGTCCTCGCCGCATCTCAGCCCCAGACAAAGGTTGCCGATGCTGGCGCTGCCCGCAACCGTGAGGTCCGCTTTCTGCAGGTCTCCGTCAGCGATACGGACACCGTTGTTGAAGGTGTCCTGCGCCGAAGCGGTCAGTGCGGAGGTCATCGACAAAGCGACAATGATAAAAAGCCGGATCAACATGGGACAGTCTCCCGAAACGGAAATGGCGCAGGCAATGGCCGGGGTGCTGGCGCAAAATGACTTATGTTAAAATCCCGCCTCCCCTCAGACGGCTGGCAATAGTTAACAGGACGGGAGCCCGTCCTGTCAAACCTCATGGCGCGCCTATTGCGCCGCAAGCGCCTCCAGCGCCGCTTCCAACCGGGCGATACGGTCCTCCTGCATCGCAATGCGCGCGTCCTGGGTTGAAATGCGGTCCTCTTGTTCAAGCGTATAAAGCGTCAGCTCCTCGATCTTTTTCAGGTGGAGCATCTGCATCTGGGTCATGTCGACACCGGTCGCAGCAATCTCAGCAGCCGATGGCACATCCGGCAGGTGGCTGTTGGCGTCGATAAACGCCTGCACTTCGGCCAGTGGGCGCAGAGGATAATCGGCGTCGAATACGTAATCCGGCACGTTCAGTTGCGTGTTGTTCACGACCAGCGTACCGGTGATGTTCACCTCGCCCGGAAGGCCGTTGCGCCCCAGCCGCAACAGGTTGTTGTTGGCGGCACTGTCGATCTTCAGCGGCGTATTGCCGCCCGCAATGCCGACGTTCAGACGGCCGGAATCCTGCTGGTTGCGGAATTCCCATGTGGTTGGGGTCACCCCGTTCTGGCGCAGGCGGAAAGCCGCGTCAGAGCCTGCGCCATTGGCATCGAACAATGCAAAGGCGTCGGTGTTGATGGCGTTGGAACGGATGTGCAACCGTTCCTCGGGCGAACCTGTGCCGAGGCCGATATTGCCATCTCTGTCGACCACCAGCGAGCTGACCGGCGCGCCGGCCCTGACGTGAAACGGTATCGTGCCGCCGGTGGTATCGCTCAGGAAAAAGGACGTTTCGTTTCCGCCCAAATCCCAAACCCGGGGCGCAAGGATCACAGAACCTTGTTCAAAACGCTGGATCGCCGTGTTCTGACTGAAAATGTGCAGTTCCTGTTGCGGCAGAGCGGTCCCGAAACCGATCCTTGGCTCGCCACCTACCGATGAGACGTAAAGACTGTTGGGATGAGTGTTGGCTTCGATCCGGAACGGCGTTGTGTTGTTGGTCTGGTCGCGAACGACGAAATTGTTCGACCCGTCAACATTGGTCTGCAGACTCCAGTCGGCAAACCCACCGGAGACGCTGGTGTCATCGAACAGGATCTCCGGTTGGGTGCTTTTGATCTTGATGTCTTCATTGTTGAAAACCTCACCATCCACGCATGAGACAGCGCCGACGCATAGATTGCGTTGGACGATCAGATCGTCGGCAATCACCTGATCGGCGCTGGCCGGACAGGCCATGAAAGCGAGGCCCAGAAAGGCCCCAAGACACGAGACGGATTGTGGTACGAATATCTTGATTGGCATCTGTCAGTCTTCCTGTGAAAATACGAAAGGCGTGGAATAGGGTTGTCCCAATCATCGGCCGGGACATACAGCGACCATGCCAACAGGCAATGATCCTGCCAACATCTTATTTCAGAAGGCCCGCAGCGCCTCCGCGCCTTCGAAAGTCGTGTTTCGCATCCACGGGCCCCGCGCCGGTGCGGTGACCGCATGGACCTTATCTGAGGCTGTCGATCTGAGCCTGAAGGAGGGCGATCGAGCGCTCTTGCGCAGCCAGACGCATGTCCTGCCCCGCGCGGGCCTGTTCCAGTTCCAGGGTATAAAGCGTCAGTTCCTCGACCTTCTTCAGCAGCGTCATCTGCATCGCAGTCATATCGACACCTTTCGCAGCAATTTCCGCCGCCGATGGTACATCCGGCAGGTGGGAGTTTTCGTCAATGAACGCCTGCACCTCGGAGAGCGGGCGCAGCGCGTAATCATGTGCAAAGACGTAGTCGGGGACATTCAACTGGGTGTTGTTCACCACCAGCGTGCCAGTTATATTGACCTCTCCGGGTTTGCCGTTCCGACCGAGACGGATCAGGTTGTTGTTTGCGGCATTGTCGATTTTCAGCGGCGTGTTGCCACCGGCAATACCGACATTCAGGCGACCGGAATCCTGCTGATTGCGGAATTCCCATGTGGTGGGGATGAGGCCGTTCTGGCGCAGGCGGAAGGCGGCGTCCGATCCTGCCCCATTGGCATCGAATAGCGCGAATGCATCGGTGTTACTGGCGTTCGTGACAATATGTAGCTTTTCTTGGGGGGCGTCTGTGCCCAGCCCAATTTTTTCCCCGTTGATGACGAACGACAATTGGTTGTTTCCACCGGGAACGATCAGGAAAGGTGTGGAGTCTGCAGTCACATCGTAGATCTGAAAACCGGCATTTAGAGAAACCGGATCACCGATCTGCCAGGCTTGTCCGATTGAGGTGCTTTGCAGCCGAAGCGATGGCGAGGAACTGTCCGAAACAATGTGCATATCTGCCTGTGGGATGGAGGTGCCCAAACCGATATCGCCATCCGCTGCCACAAACAGGCTGCTGGTCGGCGCATCGCCCTCGACCACGAATGGCGTGGTGTTCGCCGTCAGGTTCCTGAGAATGAATCTTTCCAGCCCGGTCGATCCTGTTTCATTCGCTTCGAGCGCCCAGTCGGCTGTTGGGAATCCGGAGCTGGTGGAGTTATCTTCAAACACGACCCGCGTGTTGTTGCCTTTGATCACTACGCTATCATAAAGGCCTGCGAATGTTTCGTCAGTTGCGCAACCAAGACCCACGCAAAGGTTGTCGCGGATGGTTGGGCTCGTGCTGCTCAGCACTTCGGCGTGCAGCGGCGCGGCAACAATCAGCAGGTTGAAAAGAAAAGGTGTCAGCAGGAAGTTTCTGTTCAGCATGGTTTTTCCTTTGAAAAATTTTCGAACGTCTCGGTGCAAATCGCTTGACGGCAGTCTCTCGGGTGCCTGCTCCGCCGACTAAATAAAGGAGCAAATCCGGCGTTCTGTAAAACAACCACCAGTAGAGACACTAATCCATCTATTCCGACAGCAGCGCTTCGATCCTGGCCAGTCTTGTCGTCAACGCGGCGATCGTTGCTGTCTGTTCAGAGATCTCCCTCTGCTGCTCCAGCGTATAGAGCGTCAGTTCCTCGATCTTTTTCAGATGCACCATCTGCATAGCGGTCAGGTCCACGCCATTCGCCTTGATTTCGGCCTCTGAGGGGACATCCGGCAGGTGGGAGTTTTCGTCAATGAACGCCTGCACCTCGGAGAGCGGGCGCAGCGCGTAATCATGTGCAAAGACGTAGTCGGGGACATTCAACTGGGTGTTGTTGACCACCAGCGTGCCGGTGATGTTCACCTCTCCGGGCAGGCCGTTGCGCCCCAGCCGCAACAGGTTGTTGTTGGCGGCACTGTCGATCTTCAGCGGCGTGTTGCCGCCAGCGATGCCGACGTTCAAGCGGCCCGAGTCCTGCTGGTTGCGGAATTCCCATGTGGTGGGGGTCACGCCGTTCTGGCGCAGCCGGAATGCCGCGTCAGAGCCTGCGCCATTGGCATCGAACAATGCGAAAGCGTCGGTGTTGGTGGCGTCGGAACGGATGTGCAGCAGTTCCCCGGGCGTATCGGTGCCAAGCCCGACAAAGCCATCGGTGTCAATGTAGAGCCGACTGGAATTGTCCGTCAGGTCGCGGATTTCGAAGGTGTCGGCGGCGGTCAGTTCCCAGGAATGCGCGCTGCCGCCACTCCTGGTCATGCGGATCGCGGCTTCGTTTCCTGTATCGACAAGATGCACCTTGGCCTGCGGGATCGAGGTGCCGAGACCCAGATTGCCCGACGTGGCAAGCCAGAAGGCATCGTTCGGCACTGCGCCGGCAATGGTAAAGGGCGTGGTGGCTGCCGAGTTATCCTCGACCGAGAAACGGTCAATCCCGCCGCTGTTGGGATCGTTGACGCGCAAGGTCCAGTCGCGGTTGGGCACGGATGCACCCGACGTATCGACAAACTCGATGGAAGTGTTGGTATATCTTAACCGCAGCGCGGTCTCATTGGGAATAACCTCGCCGGGGCTGCAGCTGTTGCCCATGCAGACCTTGCCGTCAAGGACGGTCAGGTCTTCGACATAGAGGCTGCCTTCGGACGGGTTTCCAACCTGCCCGACGGCGAGCGGCACCTGGATCACCAGATCGCCTTCGATGTTGACATCATTGGGGTGGGTGGTCTGAGCCAGGACAGGTCCCGCCAGCAGGCAGAACATGGTGCAGAGGGACGGGGCAGGTAATTTAATCGGCATCATAGCCTCCTGGGCACCTGGTGGCCCCGGCCCGGCCAGGGAACATGGTGCAAAAAATTTTATCAAAATGAGGACACAGCAAGGCGCCCGATGCAGCAAGTTAGCGCCCGGCTTTGCCTTGCGTCAATTGTTTCGGTGGCGCGGGTCAAACCGCGCTGTTGCACCCGGGCCGTCTGGATCCGGCCAGGCCGGGCCTGAAGGACTTCCATCTGGGCCGGTTTGCCCTCTTGCAGGCGGCGCGTTTGCAGGCGGCTCTTGCGTTCTGCCGGGGCTTGCAGAGCGTCCGTTCTCAAGCTTCTTCAGCAGCGTCATCTGCATCGCGGCCTGGGCGATGCCCCTGGGTGCGGTCCCGCCTTCGGACATCTGTTCCGGCGACTGGCTGTTGGCGTCGACAGGGACCGCAGGCATGCCCGGGGGCGCAGGCGCAATCCTAAACGCAAGAAGCGGCACCCATTTTCATTTCTGGCCCCGGATCATGGGCCGAAATTCAAATGGATGCCGCATGGGTCCTTTCACAGGACCGTTTGGCTGTCAGCCGTCGTCCTTATTCGGTCAGCAGCGCCTCGACCCGGGCCAGACGATCACGCAGATCGCTGTTCTCCTGTTTCTGCGCCGTGATCGCATCTTCCTGCTGCAGGGTGTAGAGGGTCAGTTCCTCGACCTTTTTCAGCAGGGCCATCTGCATGCCAGTCATGTCCACGCCGCCAGCCGCGATGTCCTTTTCAGAGGGCACTTCCGGCAGGTGGCTGTTCTGATCAATGAATGCCTTCACCTCTGACAGGGGCCGCAGCACGTAGTCATCCTTGAACACATAGTCCGGCACCGAAAGCGCAACATCGTTTACCAGCAGACGCCCGGTAATCCGGACCACATCGGTTTCAGTGTTCGAGCCAAGACGCAGCAGATTGTTGTCGGCCTGATCGTCGATCTTGAACGGTGTGTTCCCGCCCGCAATGCCGACATTCAGACGGCCCGAGTCCTGCTGGTTGCGGAATTCCCAGGTTGTCGGGATCAGGCCGTTCTGGCGCAGCCGGAAGGCCGCATCGGAGCCGCTGCCATTGGCATCGAACAGGGCAAATGCATCAGTATCCGGCGCGTTCGAGCGGATATGAAGCTGCTCCTCCGGTGCCGCAACACCGAAACCGACCCTGCCAGTTTCCGTGATGATCAGGCTGTCATTGGGCGCATCCGCTTCAATGACATAGGGAATCTTGGTGTGGGTCACATCCACAATCAGAAAGTTGCTTTCATTGGCAACCACATCCCAGATCTGGGCTCCCGGCCCACCGGCGGTCTGCTCAAGCCGGATGCCGGGGCTGTCGGTGGCCGTCAGGTGCAGATCCCGCATCGGGAATTGCGTGCCCAGACCGACATGGCCGGTGTCATCAAGGATAAAGCCGTTGCCCGGCGCCCCCGCCATGATGCGGAAGGGTTGCTGGCCCCCGGTGACATCCGTGATGGCAAAATAGCTGTCGCCGGTCGGATCATTGTCGTTGATATTGATGCGCCAGTCGTTCAGGGGCGCGGGCGACACCGAGGTATCGTTGAACAGAATACTGACATCTGTGCCTGCCAGTGTCAGTTCGTCATCGGGCGATTCAAAATCGTCGTCACATCCCCCCCCGATACAAAGGCCGACACCCAGAAGGTCACCCAGGTCAAGGTCGATATCAATGATCTGAGCCTGTGCCGGAACACTTGTCATCGTAATGGGCAGAATCGCCGCGATCAGGGATTTTCTAAAATTGGTCATTTCACTTCTCCAAACCAGTACCCCTATGGTTGTAGGCGGAGAATCCGAATAAATTTTGACGAGATTTCTCAATATTACGGATTGGACCCGTTCTATTAACTGAATCTTAATTAAATTTACATAGCCCGCAAAATCAGGCACTTCCGGGGGCCAAACCTCGGAAATGCCGCGGAACCGGTGGGAAAAGCGCCCAAAATGTGCCGCTCGCCTGCAAGTTGTAGGCGTAAGGATTAACATTATTGAATTTTCGCAGGCCGCATACAGCGCCACACTCGCACCGGAACACAAGGCCGTTCAGACCTTGGAGTCGTTCAGACCCTGTTTTGCTTCGCGCTACGGGTTGCGAAACAAAACAGGTCTTTCGGCAGCATTATAGCATATGTGACGATAAAGTCATCCGTTAAAATTCAACTACCGCGCGAATGGACTTTCCTTCATGCATCAACTCGAAGCCGTAGTTGATCTCATCCAGGGTCAATTTATGCGTAATCATCGGGTCGATCTCGATTTTTCCGGACATGTACCAATCGACGATCTGCGGCACATCGGTCCGGCCCTTTGCACCGCCAAAGGCCGTGCCGCGCCAGACCCGCCCGGTCACCAGCTGGAAGGGACGGGTGGAAATTTCGGCCCCGGCAGCGGCCACACCGATGATGATGCTTTCGCCCCATCCCTTATGTGCAGCTTCCAGCGCGGTACGCATCACCTTGGTGTTGCCCGTCGCATCAAAGGAGTAATCCGCCCCGCCGCCGGTCAGTTCGACCAGATGCGCAACCATGTCACCCTCTACATTGTTGGGATTGACGAAGTCGGTCATGCCGAAATACTTCGCGATCTCGGCCTTGTCATCGTTCAGGTCAACGCCGACGATCTGGTCCGCACCCGCCAGCCGCAGCCCCTGGATCACGTTCAGCCCGATGCCGCCAAGGCCAAAGACCACGCAGCGCGCCCCGATCTCGACCTTGGCGGTGTTGATGACCGCCCCGATCCCCGTTGTCACGCCGCAGCCGATATAGCAGATCTTGTCAAAAGGCGCATCCTTGCGCACCTTGGCCAATGCGATTTCCGGCACCACAGTGTGATTGGCAAAGGTGGAACAGCCCATGTAGTGATGGATGGGCGTGCCATCCAGCATGGAGAACCGCGTGGTCCCGTCCGGCAAAAGCCCCTGCCCCTGCGTCACGCGGATCGCCTGGCAGAGGTTGGTCTTGCCTGACAGGCAATATTCGCACTGCCGGCACTCCGGCGTATAAAGCGGGATCACATGATCGCCCGGTTCCAGCGTCGTCACGCCTTCGCCGACCTCCAGCACGATACCGGCACCTTCATGGCCCAGGATCGCGGGAAAGATGCCTTCGGGATCGTCGCCCGAACGGGTGAATTCATCGGTGTGGCAAAGCCCGGTCGCCTTGATCTCGACCAAGACCTCGCCCTTCTTAGGCCCTTCGAGGTTCACTTCCATGATCTCTAACGGTTTACCTGCCTCAACGGCGACGGCTGCACGGGTCTTCATCATGGGGAGTCCTCCGGTTTTGAATTTCTGGCAAAAGGCCCAAGCTGGGCCGCGATGTCAAGCGGCGCGCGCCTGTCGGGCAAGAAATACCAGCCGGTGACAGGGCTCAGCCGCCCAGCGGCGCATTCGACTTGATCCGCCGCAGCACGACATTGGTCTGCGCCGAGTTGACGGCGGGCTGCACAAACAGGAAATCTTCGAGGAAGGTATTGTAGGCGTCGATGTCCCGGCACAGCACCCGCAGGTGATAATCCGCCTGCCCCGTGGTGGCAAAACACTCCGTCACTTCCTCGCGCAGCTGCACCGCCGCGATGAAGCGCGCCAGCGCCTGGGTGTCGTGGCGGGTCAGATGCACATGCACGATCGCCTCGAACCCAAGGCCCATCGCAGCCGGATTCACCATCGCGCCATAGCGTTCGATCACCCCCGCCTCTTCCAGCGCCCTGACCCGCCGCCAGCAGGCCGATGCAGAGATATTCAACTTTTCCGCCAGCTGTGCGTTGGACTGACGGGCGTCCTGCTGCAGCAGGCGCACAAGTTTGCGATCAATGGCTTCCATCTGCCTTCCTGAATTATCTGTTCACCAGAGGGCGTACTGATGAATTATTCACCCGGATATCACAAGGGAAGAAGCGAGAATAGACAACAAATACCGGCAAAACTGCGCTAAACTGACCTTTCAGGAGGCATTTCACATGACCAAGCAGGACCAGAATTTTTCCACCTATGCGCTGGACGACCGCTACGCGCTGCCGCGCGGGCGCGTCTTCATGACCGGCACGCAGGCACTGGTGCGCATCATGCTGGACCAGGCACGGCGCGATCAGGCGGCGGGGCTGAACACCGCCGGCTTCGTCTCGGGCTATCGCGGCTCCCCACTGGGTGGTCTGGATCAGGAGATGTGGCGCAACAAGTCGCGCCTCGACGCGGGCCGCATCAAATTCCTGCCCGCCGTGAACGAAGACCTTGGCGCCACCGCCGTTCTGGGCGCGCAGCAGGCCCATCTGGACCCCCATGCGGAGGTCGAGGGCGTCTTTTCCATGTGGTACGGCAAGGGACCGGGCGTGGACCGCTCGGGCGATGCGCTGAAACACGGCAACGCCTATGGCTCCGCCCCCAAGGGTGGCGTGCTGGTGGTGGCGGGTGACGATCACGGCTGCGTCTCTTCCTCCATGCCGCATCAATCCGACGTGGCCTTCATGGCCTGGTTCATGCCCACGCTGAACCCGGCCAGCGTTGCCGAATATCAGACCTTCGGCGAATACGGCTTTGCCCTGTCGCGTTTCACCGGCACCTGGGTCGGGTTCAAGGCGATTTCCGAAACGGTGGAATCCGGTGCCTCCGTCGATCTGGCCCCGGACCGCGAATTCGTCCAGCCCGATTATACCGCGCCAAAGGGCGGGCTGCATGTACGGCTGGGCGATCTGCCCTCGCCGCTGATCGAAACCCGCCTGCACGACAAACTTGAGGCAGTCGAAGCCTTTGTCGAGGCCAACCCCATCGACCGGCGCATCTACGACCTGCCCGACGCCTCCTTCGGCATCGTGACCACCGGCAAGGGGCATCTCGACCTGATGGAGGCGCTGCGCCTGCTGGGCCTGACCGAGGACCGCTGCCGCGCGCTTGGCATCGACATCTACAAGGTCGGCATGGTCTGGCCGCTGGCCCGGCGCGATGCGCTGGCCTTTGTCCGCTCCAAGCGCGAAGTGCTGGTGATCGAGGAAAAGCGCGGCATCATCGAAAGCCAGTTCAAGGAGGCCTTCTATGACTGGCCCGGCTCCAAGCCTGCGCGCATGGTCGGCAAGCACGACGAGAACCTGGAGGAACTGGTACCCTGGACCGGCGAGCTGTCGCCGCTGAAACTGGTGCCGATCCTCGCCGCGCGGCTGCATGCCTTCTTCCCCGACGAGGGGCTGCAGGACAAGGCCCGCGCGCTGACCGACACGCCGCCCACCCTGCTCAACGTGCCCGGTGCCACCCGCACGCCCTATTTCTGCTCGGGCTGCCCGCATAACACCTCGACCAGGTTGCCCGAAGGCTCCACCGCCAATTCCGGCATCGGCTGCCACGTCATGGCCTCCTGGATGGACCGCGACACCGCCGGTTTTGCCCAGATGGGCGGCGAAGGCGTGCCCTGGATCGCCACCTCGATGTTCAACGGCGGCAAGCATGTCTTCCAGAACCTTGGTGAAGGCACCTGGTATCACTCCGGGTCGCTGGCGATCCGGCAGGCCGTGGCCGCCAAGACCAATATCACCTACAAGATCCTCTATAACGACGCCGTCGCCATGACCGGCGGCCAGCCGGTGGACGGCCCGGTCTCTGTCAGCGGCATTGCGCAGGCGGCGCGGGCCGAGGGGGTCACCCGCATCGCCATTGTCTCTGACATGCCGGAAAAGTTCACGCAGCGCGACTTTCCCAGGGGGACCACCTTTGACCACCGGCGCGATCTGGACACGGTACAGCGCGAGCTGCGCGAGATCCCGGGCGTCACCGTCCTGATCTACGAACAGATGTGCGCCACCGAGAAACGCCGCAAGCGCAAGCGCGGCACGCTTGAGGATCCGCCGAAGTTCGTGATGATCAACGATCTGGTCTGCGAAGGCTGCGGCGATTGTTCGCTGGAATCCAACTGCCTGAGCGTGGAACCGAAAAAGACCGAATTCGGCACCAAGCGCCAGATCAACCTGAGCACCTGCAACAAGGATTATTCCTGCCTCAATGGCTTCTGCCCCTCTTTCGTGACCATCGAAGGCGCCACCCGCCGCCGCAAGTCCGGTGCCGGTTTCGACGTGGCCGAAATGGCTGCCGCCCTGCCCGACCCCGAGATGCCGCGCCTTGACGAACCCTATGACCTGCTGGTCACCGGTGTCGGTGGCACCGGCGTGGTGACCGTGGGCGCGCTGATCTCCATGGCGGCGCATCTGGAGGGCAAGGGCGCCTCCGTGCTCGACTTCACCGGTTTCGCGCAGAAATTCGGCACCGTGCTGGGCTATGTGCGGCTCGCCAACCGGCCCGATGATGTGCATCAGGTCCGGATCGAGGAAGGCCACGCCGACGCGGTGATCGGCTGCGACATGGTGGTCAGCTCCGCACCCAAGGCCTCGGCCCATTACCGCAGGGGCACGCGGATCGTGCTGAACCGGGCGGAAATGCCCACCGGCGACCTGGTGCTGAACCGCGATGCCGATCTGGCAATGGACAGGCGCGAGGCGGTCATCGCGGGCGTTGTCGGTGCCGGGAACCTCTCTGCCTTCGATGCCAATGCCATGGCCGAACGGCTGATGGGCGACGCCGTCTTTGCCAATGTGATGATGCTGGGCTTTGCCTGGCAGAAGGGTCTGGTGCCGGTCTCGCTCACCGCGCTTTATCAGGCGATCGAGCTGAACGGAGTGGCCCCCGACCGCAACAAGGACGCCTTTGCCTATGGCCGCGTCATGGCGGCGGACCCGGACAAGCTGGCCCTGCCCCAACCGACCCCGCCAGATGAGACGGTTCAGGGCCTGATCGACCGGCGCATGGAATTCCTGACCGATTACCAGGACGCCGCCTATGCCCGCCGCTACGCTGAGACATTGGCCCGTTTCGCCGACACCGGCGCGACCGATGCCATGCAGCGCGCGGCAGCGAAATCGCTGTTCAAGCTGATGGCCTACAAGGACGAATACGAGGTCGCCCGCCTGCACAGTCAGACCGGATTTGCCGCGCGCATCGCCGAGGAATTCGAGGGCGATTACAAGGTCAGATACCACCTCGCCCCGCCGATCTGGCCCACCGGCCGCGACACCCGTGGCCGCCCCTTCAAGAAGAGCTTCGGCCCCTGGATGGGGTCTGCCTTCCGCCTGCTGGCCCAGATGAAACGCCTGCGCGGCAGCTGGGCGGATGTGTTTTCCTACGGGGCGGACCGGCGGCTGGAAATGGCGCTGATCGGCTGGTACGCGGATCTGCTGGACCAGGTGGCCCGCAGCGCATTGCCCGAGGAGGACAAACTGGCCCTGCTCGCCGCACCGATGGAAATCCGCGGCTACGGCCCGGTCAAGGAAAAGGCGGCTGAAAAGATCCGCGCCGAGGTGAAGGCGCGGCTGTTGGCGTAACGTTTTCTTCAAAGAAAACGGCCCGGAGTTTTCAAAAACTCCGGCGCGCAGCAGGGCCCGGTCAGGGAAACGACAGCCGAAAGTGCCGGACCCAGGCACAAGTGCTGCCGCCAGCCTTACGTTTTCTTCAAAGAAAACGGACCGGAGTTTTCAAAAACTCCGGCGCGCGGCGAGGCACGGTCAGGAAAACGACAGCCGAAAGCGCCGGACCCAGGCGCAAGTGCTGCCGCCAGCCTTACGTTTTCTTGAAAGAAAACGGCCCGGAGTTTTCAAAAACTCCGGCACGCGGCAAGGCACGGTCAGGGAAACGACAGCCGAAAGCGCCGGACCCAGGCACAAGCGCTGCCGCCAGCCTTACGTTTTCTTCAAAGAAAACGGACCGGAGTTTTCAAAAACTCCGGCGCGCAGCAAGGCCCGGCAAGCGCTCAAAGGGTCATCACCCCCGGCGCGCAGGCCGGATCAGGCCGCAGCCCTCAGTCCAGATCCCGGATCACCGCATAGGCCGCCCGGTAACGCGCATGGCCATCGGCCATCGCGTCGCTCAGGGCCGGGTCAGGTGCCATGCTGCGCGCGATCGGGGGTTTGGCGGCAATCTCCGCCCCGGCTCCGGTCGCGGCCATCTGACCCAGCCGCGCCGCACCCAGGGCCGCACCGAAATCGCCCGCCTGCGGCACCTCCAGCGGAAAGCCCAGGGTGCTGGCCAGCATCGACAGCCAATGATCCGACCGTGCCCCGCCCCCCAGCGCCAGCGCGCTTTCGATCCGCGTGCCGGTTGCCCCCAGGGCGAGGTTGCAATCGGCAAAGGCATAGCTGACCCCCTGCAATACCGCACGGGCCGCCGCGCGGGCATCGGTGGCGTGATCCAGATGCAGGAACTGACCCCGGATCGCCGCATCATTATGCGGTGTGCGCTCGCCGCCCAGATAGGGCAGGAACAGCGTCCGGCCCGGAGCCTGCACATTTCCCAGATCGCGGGTCAGATCGGCCGCCGGTTGCCCGGTCAGCCGCGCCAGCCATTCCAGGGCATCGGTGGCCGCAAGGATCACCCCCATCTGGTGCCAGGTATCCGGCACCGCATGGCAGAAGGTATGCACCGCCGTCTCCGGGTCGGGGCGATAGCCGTCATTGGCGGCAAAGAGCACGCCCGAGGTGCCCAGCGACAAAAAGGCGGTGCCATCACGCACCACCCCTGCCCCGATGGCCGCTGCCGCATTGTCCCCGGCACCGCCCGCCACCACCGCGCGCGGCAGGCCCAGCTCTGCCGCCAGATCGGCACGCAGCCGGCCCGAAACCTCCGACCCTTCGACCAGCGCCGGCATCTGCGCGCGGCCAAGATGGCACGCCGCCAGCAGTTCATCGGACCAGTCCCGCGTGCCGGTGTTCAGCCAGGCGGTTCCGGCGGCGTCGGACATTTCCGACACATGTTCGCCGGTCAGGAACAGGCGCAGGTAATCCTTGGGCAGCAGCACTTTGGCGATCCTGTCAAAAACCGACCGCTCGTTCTCGCGCACCCATTCAACCTTGGGCGCGGTAAAGCCGGGAAAGACGATGTTGCCGGTGATCTCGCGGAACTGCGGCCGGGCATCCATCGCGGCGGCCTGCACATGGCTGCGGGTGTCGTTCCACAGCATGCAGGGCCGCAGCGGCGCGTCATCGGCACCGATCAGCGTGGCCCCATGCATATGCCCCGACAGGCCGATGCCGGCGACGCCCGAACAATCATGCGCCGCCGCCAGTGCGCCCAGCGCCTGCACCGCCGCGTCGCACCAGCTTTGCGGGTCCTGCTCGGACCAGCCTGTGCCGGGGCGCTGCACGCTCAGCGGCACCGCATGTTCCGCCAGCACCTCATGCGCGTCGTTTATCAGGATCGCCTTCAGCGAGGATGTTCCCAGATCAAGGCCGATGAACATCAGGCGGCCTCGCGCGGGTTCTTGCCCAGGATGATCATCGACAGGATGTCATCCTCCGTCACATCCTCGACCCTTTCGGTGCCGACCATCTGGCCGTTCTTCATCACCGCCACGCGGTCGCACAGCTCCATCATCTCGCGGGTGTCATGGCTGATCAGGAAAATGCCCAGCCCCTGTTTCTTCAGCTCCTGGATCAGCTCGGCCACCATCGCGGTCTCATGCACCCCCAGCGCCGCCGTGGGCTCATCCATGATCAGGATCCTGGCGTTGAAATAAACCGCGCGGGCAATCGCCACCGACTGGCGCTGCCCGCCCGACAGGGCCGAGACCGGCTCTTTCAGCTTCTTGAAGTTGGGGTTGAGCCGCGCCATGATCTTGCGCGTCTCCGCCTCCATCCGGTCGTCATCGACAAAGCCGAGCCCGGTGATCAACTCGCGTCCCAGAAACAGGTTGCTGGCGGCATCCAGATTATCGGCCAGCGCAAGCGTCTGGTAGATCGTCTCGATGTTGTAGTCGCGGGCGTCGCGGGGCGAATGGATCGTGGCACGTTTGCCCTCGATCCAGATCTCGCCGGAATCCATCTTGTAGGCCCCCGACAGCATCTTGATCAGGGTCGATTTGCCGGCCCCGTTATGGCCCAGCAGGCCCACCACCTCGCCTGCGTGCAGGTTGATGCTGACATTGTCCACCGCCTGCACCCCGCCAAAGGCGATGGAGACGTTCTTCATTTCGACCAAAGGTGTCGTCATTTACTTGGCCCCCATTCTCTTGCGATACTGAATGTCGATAAAGACCGCAAAGACCAGCACCGCACCCACCACGATGTTCTGCAAGGGCGCGTCGACCCCGACCATCGCCATGCCCGATTGCAGCGACTGCATGATCAGCGCGCCCAGGATCGCGCCATAGATCGTGCCGATCCCCCCCGACAGTGCGGTGCCGCCGATAACTGCCGCCGCGATCACGCGCAATTCGTCCAGCGTGCCAAGGTCGTTGGAATGGTTTGCCAGCCGCGAGGACGCGACGATGGCGGAAATGGCGCAGAGCACGCCCATCAGGGCAAAGATCTTGACCGTGAGGAACCGCGTATTGATCCCCGACAGCTCCGCCGCATCCGGGTTGCCGCCGGTGGCAAAGATATAGCGGCCAAAGCGGGTGCGCCGCGCAATCACGGTCATCACAACCGCAATGCCCAGCAGCAGCAGCACCGAAATCGGCAGCCCGTAGACAGGGTTGCAGCCCTCGGCCACCTCGCAACCGTATTTTGCCGGGTCGCGCGCCACCACCCGCTCCGGCACGCCGTAATTGGTCAGGATCGCGATGAACCCCGCAAT
Source organism: Sulfitobacter sp. PR48 (assembly GCF_028807335.1). Taxonomy (NCBI): domain Bacteria; kingdom Pseudomonadati; phylum Pseudomonadota; class Alphaproteobacteria; order Rhodobacterales; family Roseobacteraceae; genus Sulfitobacter; species Sulfitobacter sp. PR48. The sequence goes on from NZ_JARAMM010000021.1 coordinate 45,112, forward strand.
GGCAGCGGTGGCGATCACCGCCAGCGTCACCTCGGCCCAAAGCGGCTTGACCGGAAAGTCATGCGCCACCTTCACCCGGCGGGCGTTGAAGATCAGGATCACGGTGGCCGCGATGGCGATGACACCCAGCCCCCAGCTCAGCGGTCCGCCAAGGGTTCCGTTGATACCGCCGAAGGTCATGAAGGTACTGTCCAGCGGCCCGATGGTCTGGCCCGCCGTCTGATACCAGCCCACGTTGCGCCAGATCAGGAAACCGCCCAGCGTCACGATAAAGGCGGGAATGCCCTGGTATCCGATCAGCCAGCCATTGAAGGCCCCGATCATCCCGCCAAAGATCACACCCACGGTGATGGCGATCCACGGGATTGCCCAATGGCCGATCTCCAGCCCGAGGCCCGGCAACCAGCGCACCTGAGTCATCGCCATCAGCGCCGAGCAAGCCGCGAGGATCGCGCCGACACTCAGGTCGATGTGGCGTGTGACGATGACAAAGACCATCCCCGTCGCCATGATCGCGACCGAAGCCGTCTGGATCGTCAGGTTGAAGATGTTGCGCGGCGTCAGGAAACGCCCGTCAGTCAATACGTTGAATACCAGCGCCACCAGAATGAAAGCCCCGATCATGCCCAGCAAACGGGTGTCGATCTCAAGCGAGTTCAGAAAGCTGCGTTTGGGGGCTGTCGGGCTTGGCCGGGTGTCGGTCGTGGAATCGGTCATGTCTATGGCCTTCGCATATGGCGCGACGGGCCCCTGCAGGGCCGTGCGGCGCGGTGCGGAATCAGGGGGTGTGCATCAGCTGCGCGGCGCGCTGCCGAATGATATCTCGGGGGCGGCGAGGGCCGCCCCCGGATCGCGGTCAGTTACAGGGTGCCGGACCGTCGGTCACGCCCTGGCAGAGGGCCTCCTGGGTGATCCAGCCCGCGTCGGTCACGACGGTCAGGTTGTCGGCGGTCACCGGCACCGGGGCCAGGAACTTTGCCGTCAGCACGGTGCCGCCCGGCGATGTCCATTCCTGCGCGCCCTCGACGGCAGACATTTCGGTGCCGCCCGCCAGGGCCACAGCGATTTCACCCGCTGCCTTGCCCAGCTCGCGCGCGTCCTTCCAGACGGAAACGGTCTGCGTCCCCTTGGCGACACGGTTCAGCGCGGCGTGGTCGCCGTCCTGACCGGAAACCGGGATGCCTTCCATGCCCTGCGCGGTCAGCGCTGCGACAACGCCACCGGCGGTGCCGTCGTTGGAGGCGACAACCGCATCGACGTTGTTGTCGTTCGCCGTCAGGATCTGCTCCATGTTGCGCTGCGCGTTGGCAGGCAGCCAGCCGTCCGTATAGGCTTCATCGACGATGGTGATCTTGCCCGCGTCGATGGCCTCCTGCAGCACTTCCTGCTGGCCGCCACGCAGGAAATCCGCGTTCGGATCGGTGGGCGAGCCCTTGATCATCACGTAGTTGCCTTCCGGCTGCGCCTCGAACACGGCACGGGCCTGCATCCGGCCCACTTCCACGTTGTCGAAGGTCAGATAGAAGGCGCGGCTGTCTTCGATCAGCCGGTCATAACCGACAACCGGAATCCCCTCGGCCGCGGCGGCATCCACGGCGGGGCCGATCGCGGCACTGTCCTGCGCCAGAATGATCAGCGCATCGACGCCCTGGGCGATCAGGCTTTCCACGTCCGACAATTGCTTGGCCGAGGATGATTGCGCATCGGCAGAGACATAGGTCGCGCCGGCAGCTTCCAGAGCGCCCTTGATTGCGGCCTCATCGGTTTTCCAGCGCTCTTCCTGGAAATTCGACCAGCTCACGCCGACCGTCATGCTGTGACTATCCGCCCAGGCGAATGATGTGAAACCTGCGACCGCAACGCCAGCCGCGAGCATTTTTTTGAACATGTCGTCCTCCCTTATGATTCCCCCTGTCGCGCAGGAGGCGAGTCAGTTGACCCTGAGAATAAGGTCGCTCAATTTATTTTAGCTGTCAAAATAATAATTCTCAAAACGCTCTTATATTCACAGATTTTCCTTCCCAAACGCCAAAGTCTTCGCCAAAATCATAAGAAGCGGCCCATTGACGGGTTATTTATGTTTAGAGACTGAATTTATGGACGGCCATAGTACTGATCTCGCAGAGAGCCCGCTGCAAGGATGCGGGCCGCAACTGAGCAAAGGGCGGGCAGCTAACACCCCGCTGCGTGTCCAGATTTTCGATTATGTACGCGCATCCGGTTCCGCTGCAAGGGCCGACATCACCCGCGCGCTTGATATCAGCGCAGGCTCCGCCACCACCCTCACGGCAGACCTGATTGCGGCGGGATTGCTGCGCGAGGTCACCGGCATGACGCGGGAGGCCGGGCGCGGCCGCCCCCCTGTCGCGCTGCAGGTCGTGCCCGACGCGGCTCATGTCATCGGGATCAAGCTGTCCTACAACCGGCACACCGCGGTGCTGACCGATTTTGCGGGCAATATCCTGGCAGATACCGCGCTGCCCACCACCCAGGCCGTTCACTCCATGTCGCAGCTGATGGAAGAGATCGGCGCGCTGATCGACCGGATACTTGCCGAGAGCGGCAAGGCCCTTGCCGACATCCGCGCCGTCGGCATCGGCATGCCCGGCATCGTCGAATTCGATACCGGCACCATCGCATGGTCGGCCCTGCTGTCGGAACGCGACCAGAACCTGCGCGCGGCTTTTGCAACGCGCTTCGACATGCCGGTCTATATCGACAATGACGCCAATATGCTGACCCTTGCGGAACTCTGGTTCGGCGAAGGACGGCAGAAAAGCGATTTCGCGGTGGTGACCATCGAAAACGGCGTCGGCATGGGGCTGGTGCTGAACAACCGCCTCTATCGCGGCGCGCGGGGCATGGGCCTGGAACTGGGTCACACCAAGGTGCAGCTAGACGGCGCGCTCTGCCGCTGCGGCCAGCGCGGCTGTCTTGAGGCTTATCTGGCCGATTATGCGCTGGCGCGCGAGGCCGCAACCGCCCTCGGCCCCGGCACCGACACACCGCAAAGCAGCCAGATGCTGCTTGAAACCCTGTTCCAGAATGCCAAGGCCGGGAACCGCGCAGCGCGCACCATCTTTGAACGCGCCGGGCGGTATTTGTCTGTCGGCCTGTCAAATGTCGTGCAATTGTTCGATCCTGAGCTGATCATCCTCTCGGGGGAGCGGATGCAATACGACTACCTTTATGCCAGCGAAGTGCTGACGGAGATGCAGGAGCTGACCCTGTCAGAGGGCCGCGCCCCCTGCGAAGTGGCGATCCACGCCTGGGGCGATCTGGTCTGGGCGCGGGGCGCCACCGCGCTGGCGCTGGCGGCACTGACCGACACGCTGATCGGCGGAGAAGGGGAGACAACATGAAACGCGCGCTCCTGCTCGCCTGCCTCATCGGCACCACGACCCAGGCCGGCCCGCTGTACGAGGACATGTCCGGCGCCCTGCCCGCGCACAGCTATACCGGCGGTTGGGAACATTTTGTCGGCGGCGGCGTCGCCGTTTTCGATTGCGACGATGACAACCTGCCCGACATCTTTGCCGCGGGCGGAGAGGCCCCTGCCACCCTGATCCGCAACCGGGGTGATTTCCGGTTTGAAGCCGCCCCCCTGCCCCCGCTGACCGGCGTCACCGGGGCCTATCCCATCGACATGGATGCCGACGGGCGGATGGACCTTTTCGTTCTGCGCGCCGGCCAGAACATCGCCCTGCGCGGCGGTGCCGATTGCAACTTTGCGGATGCCACCACGCAATGGGGCATCCCAGCCGATACACGGTGGAGCACGGCTTTCACCGCATGGTGGGAGGACGGTGACAGCCGCCCGACCCTGGCCATCGGCAACTATGTGGACCGCAACGACCCCGATGGCCCTTTCGAGGCCTGCGATGAAAACACCATTCTGCGCCCCGTCGCGGGCGGATATGAAGCGGCGCCGCTCACGCCGGGCTTCTGCCCCCTGTCGATGCTGGCAGCACGGGATGCACGGGGCCGCCAGACGCTGCGCATCTCAAACGACCGGCACTATTACGTCAAGGGCGGCCATGAACAGATGTGGGACATCGCGGAGCGCCGTTTCCTGGGGCCGGAGGACGGCTGGCAGAACGTGGCGCTCTGGGGCATGGGGATCGCCTCGCGCGATCTTACCGGGGATGGCGCGGACGAGGTGATGCTGACCTCCATGGGCGACCAGCTGTTGCAGATCGCCCAGCCTGACGGCACATATGCCGCCGCCCCCTATGCCATCGGCACCTATGCCCAGCGGCCCCATACCGGCGGTGACGGACGCCCCTCCACCGGATGGCACGCCGAATTCGGCGATGTGGACAATGACGGCCGCGCCGACCTGTTCATTGCCAAGGGCAACGTGGACCAGATGCCGGGGCTGGCCACCCGCGACCCCAACAACCTGCTGATGCAACAAGCCGACGGCACTTTCACCGAAAGCGCGGCAGAGGCCGGGGTGGCCACCGTCAAACGGTCACGCGGCGCGGCACTGGCGGATTTCGATGGCGACGGGCGGCTTGACCTGCTGGTGCTGAACCGCCGCGCCCCGCTTGAGATCTATCGCAACGTGACCCCCGAGACGGGCCATTGGCTTGGCATTACGCTGAAGCAAAAAGATGGCAACCGCGATGCCATAGGCGCCGTGATCGACCTGCGCAGCGGCCCACTGCGGCAATCCCTGCAACAGGTGATCGGCGGCGGTCACGCGGGCGGTCAGTTGCTACCGCGCCATTTCGGATTGGGCACGGCGGAGAGTGCGAAAGTCACGGTCACCTGGCCCGATGGCAGCAGCACGGCACATGACCTCAGCGCGGGCATGACCCACCTCATCGAAAAGCCCTAGCGAGGCACCCCACCCCCCGCACGCGGCGTTAACCAAACAAAATGTTTGCTAACAATGTGTTGGCTTCCCTGCGAGGAACCCTCCGGCCACTTGTTACCCTGGTGCCAGGTCCCGCTACTTCTGCACCGGCAATCCGCTGGGCACGGTTTCGGGGATGCCCAGCCGCCCGTCGATTGCCACCGGGTCGGTCAGCGTATCCAGAAAGGCGACAATTGCAGCGATATCTTCCGGGGAAAGCTGCACCGATGGCACCCGGACCGCCGCCAGAATCGCGGCAAGCTGATCAGGGTCATGCATCACGGTGAAATCCTCGGCCTCGAAACGCGGCAGCACGGCCTGCCCTTCGTCATACCCCGCCAGCCCCGCCGCCGGGTCCGCATGGGCGGCGACAAAGGCCCGCAGATCACCATGCCCGCCCGCGTGACCATAGGGCGCCGTCAGCGCCACATTGCGCAGCGATGGCGTGCGAAAGGCATAAAGGTCCGCCGGATCCCCCGTCACCCGAAAGCGGCCCTCGTCGCGGTCATTGTCCTCGAAACTGGCGGATTTGCCGGGGCCGATCTGCGGCGCGCCCATGGCGTGAAAATCATGATCGGTTAGGAAGGGGCCGCTGTGGCAACCGGCACATCCCGCTGCGCCATAGAACAGCTCCATCCCGGCTCGTGCCGCGCCCTCAAGCACCGCCTCACCGCGCAGGACCGCATCGAAGGGCGCGCTATCGGACCGCCACTCATGCTCCATGAATGCGGCAAGCGCGTTGGAAATATCCGTGAAGGCGATGTCATCCGGGCCCTTCACATGCGGATAGACCGCCGCGAAACGCCCGGCATAGGCGGGCAGTGCCGCGACCCGGCGCGCGATCAGGTCCCAGGCGCCGCCGGGCCCGGTGATCACCCCCTGCCGCACCGCACGTGCGACGTCGTTCTCGCGATGCGATCCGGCCATTTCGTCCCGGCTGAGGACCGGAAACATCGTCTGCGCCGACAGGGCAGAGTTGAAGCCGGTCACCATGTCGGCGTCCATCGGCGTGCGCAGCCCGCCGGGCCAGTCCGGATCGGCCTCAAGCCTGCCGTCGTGAAACAGGGAGGTGAACTGGTAAGCGCCGAGGTTGAACAGCCCCGGCGCGTTGCGCGGAATACGCTCTTCCGGCAGGTTGTCCGGGTCGGCCCTGCGCTCGGGCCCCATCCCGATACCGCCATCCCCCAGAGACAGGGACACCCCGTCACTGGTGCCGAAATCCGGGTGGTGGCAGCTTGCGCAGGAAACACTGCGGTTCCCCGAGAGGACCGGATCGTAGAACAGCAACTGCCCCAGCCGCGCCTCTTCCAGGTCGACGGGGCGGTAATCGCTGTCGGTCACCGGATCAGGCAGACCCTGCGCCATCACGATGGCAGGCCAGCAGGCCAGCCCGACAAGGATCTTTCGCAATGACATTATCCGTTTCATGCCCGCCACCATAGCCGATGCATGGACATAGAAAAGGGGTCAGGCGGATTTGGCGTCATGTCAGATGCCGGGAAAACCCGGTTTTTGGTCACGGCAGTTACCCGGCGCGCGGCGCTAGCGCCCAAGGTGGGAGGCAGGGACGAGGCGGACATTCGTGCAAGATGCCGCGAAGGGCAGATCTAAGCCCTCTTGAGCCTCGGAGGCGAAGCGCAAGCCGGGCCAGCGCCTGCCCGGGGTGGGCGATGCTGACCTATGTTCATGCCACTTAATTTCTCAACCATGATGAATCCCGTCAGTGGAACACCTGGCCTCTCCAAATCGCCTACCCGGGGCACGGGCAGGCGATGGCCCGGCGCCTTCGGCTTGTTCCGGGCCCGGGTGCCAGTGATCGACGGCAACAAAGTCCGCTCACCTGACCTCGCCCCATACCGCGCCAAAGGTCCGGTCTGGGGCGGAATTGCCTGACACGCCCCCCTGACATGACCCGGAAAATTCGACACGAAGTGTCAAGAATTCACGGCATGCGACAGGTCGAACTGGTGCTTGTGCTCCTCCGCCCAGGCATCCAGCGTATAGCGGAACACCGCCTTGCGCAGTTCGACCATCCGCGCGCGGCGTTCCTCCTCGGGCATCTCCAGCGCGGTAAGGATCGCATTGTCCATGGACCGGTGCGAAAACGGATTGGTGATCACCGCCGAATGCAGTTCCACCGCCGCACCGGCAAATTCCGACAGGACAAGAACCCCGTCCCCGTCACTGCGCGCCGCGACAAATTCCTTGCAGACCAGGTTCATCCCGTCCACCAGCGGCGTGATCCAGGCCACATCCGCCGCCATGTAGTAGGACAACAGCTGCTCGAACGGAATCGCCCGCGAGATCAGCGCGATGGGTTGCCATTCCAGCGTGCCGAAGCGGCCGTTGATCCGGCCTGCGGTTTCCTCGATCCCGGTCTGGGTGCGCGCATAGGCCGACATTTTCCGGTCGGCGCTGACCGAGACATGCATCAGCCTGATCTTGCCGCGCAGGTCCGGGTTGTCTTCCAGCACCCGCTCGAAACTTTCCAGCTGGTCCACGCCACCCTTGGTGTAATCGGTGCGCCCGACCGAAAGGATCAGCCGCTCATCCCCCATGCCCTCGCGAATCTCACGGGCTTTCTGCTTCAGTTCCGGCTCCTCCGACCGCCCCGAGATATAGGCGGCGCTGACCCCGACAGAGGCGGAGCTGATCGCGATCTTGCGCCCGTCCTGGGTGATCGAGGTCGGCACCCGCCGCTCGCTCAGCGCGGTGCCGTCCGACACCAGCTCGGGGGCGACATAGCCGATGGTGATATCGTCCAGATCGAAGAGCGAATTGGCAACCGCCACGAAGTTCGAGGCATAGCGCGGGATGTGAAAGCCGATGATGTCGCATTTCAGCAGGCTGTCCACGATCTCGCGCCGCCAGGGCAGCACGTTGAACATATCCGCCGCCGGAAACGGCGTGTGGTGAAAAAAGCTGATCGTCACATCCGACCGCAACTGGCGCAGATAGCCCGGCACAAGCCAGAGGTTGTAATCATGCACCCAGACCCGCGCGCCCTTGCCCGCCTCGCGCGCGGCGGCTTCGGCAAAGGCCCAGTTCACCTCGCGGAAGGTGGGCCAGTCGACGGGATCGTAATTGAACTTTTCCTTGAAGCTGTGAAGGATCGGCCAGAAGGCCTCCTTCGAGGAGACATGGTAAAAGCTTTTGACCTGGGCCTCTGTCAGCGGCAGGCGGGACACATTGTAGGTGCCGTGATTGTCGTTGATCTCCACCACTTTCTCGAAACCGGGGTTGGCCGGGTCTTCTGCCAGTTTCCAGGCGATCCAGGTGGCATGTTCGGCGGTGCCGAAAAAGCTTTTGAGCGTGGGCACAATGCCATTCGGGCTCTTGTTCTCGCGCAGGACCGTCTTGCCGTTTTCCTCGACTTCTTCGTAGGGCTGGCGGTGGTACACGATGACCAGATCAGATGACATCAGTCAGTATTTCCTTTGCATCGGGATGAAGATCAAAAGCGATCATGGCCTCGACGATCCCGGCTGCGCCGATGCCCTTGGCGTGGTGTATCCGGGGCAGATCCGGCAGCGCCTCGATCAGCCGTGCCTCTGACCCGCCGACAGCGACGGCGGGTGTGCCCGCCACCAGCATCGACAGATCGTTCAGCGTATCACCGGCGGCCAGAACCCGTTCGGGCGGCAGCGACAGGTGCTCCAGCAGCCGCAACAGCGACGGCCCCTTGCTGACCCCGCGCGGCAACACGTCCAGATAGCGGTTGTCCGAAATCAGGACATCATGGCCCATACCGTCAATCACCTCCGCCGCGCGCGGATCGTAGCTTTCGGGATCATAATCGAAACTGACCCGGTAGCGAAAGGCGGTCTTCTGCTCGGTCAGCCCGGGGAAGGATTTCAGCGCCGCGCGCACCGCATCGCCGCTGTCGTTCCATTGCGCGGCGATTTCGCGTTCCAGCGTGTCGATCGGCGTGATCCCCTTTTGCGGATGCACCCGGGCGATGCTGGTGCCCACGTCGCAGACCGCATATTCGGGCCAGGGCAGCTCATTGGAGGAACACATCTTGTGGATGAATTCCGGGTCCCGGCCGCTGACGAAGACCAGACCAACCGTGTCCCGGTTGTCTTCGATCCAGCGATAGAGCGCGCGGCGGTCGGCCTGGGTGCCACCCAGAAAGGTGCCGTCCAGATCGGTGGCCAGTACAAATGGCTTGTCCATCAGGCCACCCCCCCGTCGAGACGGGTCATGGATTTATGCGCCGGGTTGTTCAGGGTCAGGTCCATCGCCCGCGGCTCTGCCGAGATCGGCTGGGTCCAGAGCTCTGCAAATGCCGCGTTCAGATCGCGCCCCTCGTGCAGGATGCCGAACACTGTCTCGCAGATCGGCATTGCCACCCGGACCCGTTTCGCCAGATCAATGACGGAGCGGGCATTGGCCTCGCCCTCGACCACCACCGGCGCGCCGTCGAAACACTGATCGCGCGGGATGCCCTGACCCAACTGCACCCCCAGCGACATGTTGCGCGAGGTCTGGCTGGAACAGGTCAGGGTCAGATCGCCGGTCCCGGCCAGGCCGGTGACAGTCTCGCGCCTGCCGCCCAGCGCCTCCGCCAGCACCTTCATCTCGTCAAGGCCCCGCGTGATCAGCGCGGCGCGGGTGTTCTCGGCAAAGCCCGCACCCGTCATCATGCCGCAGCCGATGGCGACCACGTTCTTCACCGCGCCGCCGATTTCGACCCCGACCAGATCGTCGGAGATATAGGTCTTGAAAAAGCCCGTGCTCATCGACAGGGCCAGCCGCGCGGCGGGGCTGTGCGAGGGCTCAAGCCGGTCCTTGTGGCTGAATTCAAAGGCGACGGTGGCCGCCGTCGGATGGCCCAGCGCTGTTTCGCGCGCAAAGGTGGGGCCGGAAATGGTGCCCACGGGCACATGCGGCATCTCTTCCGAGACGACCTGGGACATCAGATAGCCTGTCGTGGGTTCGATCCCCTTGGTGCAGATCGCCACCGGCGTGCCATGTTTGACCAGACCGGAAATGCGCGATGCCATGGCACGCACCGCGCCGGAGGGCACCACCAACAGCACCGCATCCGCGCCGTTCAGCGCAACCTCAAGATCGTCCGTGGCGGTCAGGGACGGGGGCAATGCGATTTCGGGCAGATACTTTGCATTCACATGAGAGCTGTTGATCGACCGGACGGTCGCCCGGTCGCGCGCATAAAGCTGCACGGACCTGCCCGCCTTTGCCGCAACGCTGGCCAGCGCCGTCCCCCATGCGCCACCACCGATCACCGCAATCCGGGCATAGGGTTGTTCCTGGGTCGGCAGCATCTTGATTTCTGCTGTCATATCTTGAACTCCTCTTGTGCCAGTACATCGACACGGCCCCTGGCCAGGACCGATCCATGCATCCGCTCTTCATGCTCAGCTACTGACCTAACGGGATGTTGTGTCAGTTCAATGCGCGACGCCGAGAAAGCCGGAATTCGCCCTGATCCCGTCCGAATTTCGCACATTTTTTAGGCAATCCGCGGAATGACGCGCAATCCTTGCTCATCCCCTGCGCGGGTGCCGCAGCGCAACACCGCAGGTTTAATATATTGAAATATTGTGATTTTCCGACCCGGAAAGCCGATATCCGCCATCCCCGAGCCGCGACGCTCGGCGGTTCTGCGCATTTATCAAGCAGGCGCGCGGCCCGGTTTTTTTGACTTTCTGCACCTGCAGCCTTACCTCTTTCCGAGTGTTGGAAACAGGAGTGAAACGAAATGACAAAGACAGTGCGCACAGCGATTTTTCCGGTTGCCGGCATGGGCACCCGTTTTCTGCCTGCAACAAAGGCGGTTCCGAAAGAGCTGTTGCCTGTTCTCGACACGCCATTGATCCAATATGTGATCGACGAAGCCCGCGATGCCGGGATCGAACGGATGATCTTTGTCAATCACCCCTCCAAATCCGCCATCGAACATTACGTGATGCATGACATCGCCCTGGGCGAGACCTTGTGCCAGCGCGGAAAGAACAAACTGGCCCAGCAGCTGCATGATGCCGCCCTGGACGAAAGCAAGCATGACATCGTCTTTGTCCACCAGCACCAGCCCCTCGGCCTTGGCCATGCAATCCTTTGTGCCGCCGAACACGCGCTGCCGGGGGCTGTCGCCGTGCTGCTGCCGGACGATCTGATCCTCAGCGGCAAGGGCTGCCTGAGCCAGATGATCGAGGCCTACAAGACCGCGCCGGTCGACCATATGCTTGCCACCCTCGAAGTGCCGCGCGAAACGGTTTCGAGCTATGGCGTGCTGTCGATTGCCAAGCATGACAATGCGCTGGCCTATTGCGACGGGCTGGTCGAAAAGCCGGATGCCGATCTGGCCCCCTCCACCACCGCCGTGGTCGGCCGCTACATCCTTGACGGCGGCATCTTTGACACCCTGCGCCGCCAGAAACCGGGTGCGGGCGGGGAAATCCAGCTGACCGATGCGATTGCCGCCGATATCGGCAGCAAAAGCGTGGCGGGCTATCGCTTTATCGGCAAACGGTTCGATTGCGGGTCAAAGGACGGCATGCTGAGCGCGCAATTGTTCCTGGCCCAGCAGGACGCCCAGTTCGCCCATGTGATCGGCGATTTCCTGAGCGCGAACCAGCAGATGAGCGTCGCCTGACCGCAAGCGCCAGGAAAGGCCTGTAACAGCAGACATGACAGAACCAGAATCCCCCGATCCCGACTGGTGGCGCGGCAGCGTCATCTACCAGATCTATCCGCGCAGCTTTCAGGACAGCAATGCGGATGGCATCGGCGATCTTCAGGGGATCGTGCAGCGCATCGGCTATGTGGCGAGCCTGGGCGTGGATGCGATCTGGATCTCGCCCTTCTACCGCTCGCCGATGAAGGATTTCGGCTATGACGTCAGCGATTACTGCGACGTCGATCCGATCTTTGGCAGCCTGGCGGATTTCGATGATGTGATCGCGGCGGCGCATGATGCCGGGATCAGGGTGATCATCGACCTGGTGCTGTCTCATACCTCTGAACAACACGCCTGGTTTGCCAACAGCCGCGCCTCGCGGGATGGGTCGCTGGCGGATTGGTACGTCTGGTCAGACCCGAAACCGGATGGCACCGCCCCGAACAACTGGCTGTCGATATTTGGCGGCTCGGCCTGGCACTGGGACCCACGGCGCGAACAATATTACCTGCACAACTTTCTGGCCTCGCAGCCCGATCTCAACCTGCACAATCCGCATGTGCAATCGGCCCTGCTGGAGGTCATGCGCTTCTGGCTCAACCGCGGGGTGGACGGGTTCCGCTTTGACACCGTGAACTTCCTCTTCGCCGACAAGGACCTGCGCGACAATCCCGCGCTGGAGAAGGAGCAGCGCAGCGACATCCTGACGCCTTCCGTGAACCCCTATAATTACCAGGATCACGTCAATTCGAAGAACCGGCCCGAGACGCTGGATTTCATTGCGCGCATCCGGGCATTGCTGGACGAATACGACGCGGTCACATCGCTTGGCGAAATCGGGGATGCCACCAAGGGCCTGCAACTGCTGGGAGAATACACCAGAGGCGCGGACCGGCTGCACATGTGCTATGCCTTTGAATTCCTCGCGGCGGAACCGCTGAACGCCTCGCGCGTGGCGGAGGTGCTCTATGCGGTCAACCAGGTCGCCCGCGACGGCTGGCCTGCCTGGGCGTTTTCCAACCATGACGTGATGCGCCATGCCAGCCGCTGGGGCCTGTCCCCCGCCGCGCAGCGGCTTTATGCGACGCTGCTGATGTGTCTGCCGGGGGCTGCCTGCCTTTATCAGGGAGAGGAACTGGGGCTGGAGGAGGACGATATCTCTTTCGAAGACCTGCAAGACCCCTATGGGCGTGAATTCTGGCCCGAGTACAAGGGCCGCGACGGCTGCCGCACGCCGATGGTCTGGGACCAGACCGAAAGCAATGCAGGTTTTTCCAGCGGCGTGCCCTGGTTGCCGCTGAGCAATGAGAACCGCCACCGCGCGGTGCATGCGCAGGAGGCGGAGCCGGGGGCGATCCTGCATCATTACCGCAATGCCATCGCCTTTCGCGGCAAGCACGCGGCGCTCAAGGTCGGGCGGCAGGAGGGCGTCTATGTCTTTACCGATGTGCTGCATTTCCAGCGGGTGACGGAGGAGGAGACGATTTTCTGCGCCTTCAACATGTCCGACACCCCGTCGATGCACAGCCTGCCGTCGGGGACATGGAAGACCATCGGCCGCAAGATCGGCAGCGCCAGCCCCTCGCCGGACGGGCGGCTGCATCTTGGTCCCTGGCAGGTCTGCCTGGCAAAGAAGATCAGCGAAGCGGCCCAAAGCGCCCCGACTTGAACGTGAATCGCCGATACCCTGCCGCGCTTCGCGCTCTCGGGACACCGGCGATACCGGATGTATCAGGTGAAAGGCGGGACGCCGTGAACCGTCAGAGCGCCAGCCGGGCAAAGATGATTGCCGCACCGGCGGCAAAGAGCCCCGCGCGGATGGCGATGCCACGCGGCGAGATCAGCGCCGATGACATCAGCGCCAGCCCGGCCCCCACCTGCACCAGCGCGACGCCTGCCATCAGTGGCGCGCTGCCCAGTGCGATCAGGTCGGGATTGGCGATCATCGCCAGCGGGATGACATAGAGCCCGAAGCCCAGGGACATCGCGGTCACCGCCACCTTGAGCCAGTTTTCCCCGATCATGCCCGCCGCGATGAACACCGCGCCGCAGACCGGGGGCGTGATGGTGGACAAGAGGGCAAACCAGAAGACGAAGAGATGCGCCTGCAGCGGCACCAGCCCCAGTTCGATCAGGGCGGGGCCCGCCACCGACACGCAGATCACATAGGCCGCTGTCGTCGGCACCTCCATCCCCAGCACCAGACAGGCAACTGCCGTCAGCAGCAGCGCGGGCCAGAGCATGCCCCCCGATCCAGAGAGGATCAGCGAGGTGATCTTGACCCCAAGGCCCGTGATCGAGAGCACGCCGATGATGATCGAGGCACAGATGATGATGGCCGCGATCATCGAGACCTGCCTTGCCGCGTTGAGCATGGCGCTTTCGATCCGCCCGCTGATCCCGCGCCAGGCGCCGATGCCCTGCGCGTTGAAGAACAGAAGCGCAAAAGCCGCAAGGATCGCCATGGTCGCGGCATATTGCGGCGTCACCTTGATCCAGAACATGCCCCAGAGCAGCACGGTGAAAGGCACCGCAAAGAAGGCCGATGTGATCAGCACATCGCGCAGGGCGGGGCGGTCTTCCGCCCGGATGCCCGACAGGTTGCCGCGCGACGCATAGGCGTTCACACCGACCCAGACCGCCCAGAAGTACAGCAGCGCAGGCAGCACCGCCGCCGCCATGATCGCGGTGTAGGGCACGCCTGTCAGCTCCACCATCACAAAGGCCCCTGCCCCCATCAGCGGCGGCATGATCTGCCCGCCGGAGGAGGCGACCGCTTCCACCGCTGCGGCAAGGCGCTTGGGGTAGCCAAGGCGCGTCATCGCGGGCAATGTGATCGCCCCGGTCGAGGCGACATTGGCCGAGGCCGAGCCGGAGATGGAGCCGAAGAGCGCCGAGGAGAGGACCGATACCTTGGCTGCACCGCCCTTGAGCCGTCCGGCAGCGGCGGCGGCCAGGTTCATGAAGCCCTGCCCCGCCTCACCCGCATTCAGCGCCGCACCAAAGATGACAAAGATCGCCACCACGCTGACGGAGACCCCCGTCAGGCTGCCCCAGATGCCGCCTTCGGCAATGGTCAGGGTGCCCAGGAAACTGGGCAGGGGCGTGCCGGAATGGCCGAATTCGCCCGGAATATACTGCCCATACAAGCCGTAGAGCAGCGCCAGCAGCGCGACCAGGGGCAAGGGCCAGCCGATGGCCCGGCGCGCGGCCTCAAGCACCACCACCAGCAGGGTCACGGCGATGCCGGTCTGGAACGGCCCTTCGAGGAAACCGTATTGGTCTGACAGCATGTTGTGCGACAGGGCCACCCAGAGGCTCGCCCCGATGCCCAGCACCGCCAGAACCGCCCCGCTGCCCCACATCAGCCGTGACTGCCCCGCCCCCAGCAGGATCCAGGGCAGCGCCAGCGCCAGGTGCAGCGGGCGGCTGACCAGATTGGGCACCAGCCCCGAAAAGATCAGGCCAAGGTGAAAGACGACCAGCACAAGGGCCGCAAGAAAGGCGATAAGACGCATCAGGGAGCCTTCGACAGCAGAAAATGGGCGCACCGGGGATCCGGCGCGCCCGGGGCTTTACATCTGCGCGTCGCTCAGGGTCCAGCCCATTTCCTTGTAATAGCGCACGGCGCCGGGGTGCAGCTTGCTGGTGATCGTTTCCATCAGCCCCTCGTCCACCGCGTTCCACCAGGGCGCAGAGGCGCCCATCGCGTCACGCTGTTCCCAGAACGTCCTGGTCAAGGCATAGGCGGTGTCATCGCTCATCTTGGTGGTGGCAAAGGCGACGACCGGCAGCGATGTGGTGACGATATCGCTGTCCTGCCCGGCATAGGTGCCTGCCGGGATCACCAGCCTTGTCCGCTTGGTTTCCGCGATCTGCGCGTCGCTCAGCGACAGGATCGTGACACCGGTGGTTGCCGCTGCCTCGACCACATTGGGTGCCGGATAGGAGCCGGCGGTGACAAAACCGTCGATCTGCCCGTTCTTGAGCGCGGCAACCGCGTTGGACAATTCCGCATCGGCCAGGTTCACCTTGCCTTCCAGACCAAAGAGCCCGAGATATTTCTCGCCTTCGGTCGCACCGAAAGACCCTTTGCCCAGCAGGATGGTCTTGCCCTCCATCCCGGCAAAATCGGTGACGCCGCTGGCGTCCGACATCACGAAATGCATGGTCAGCGAGGGGATCGGGAAGAGCGCGCGGATCTCGTCAAAGGCGGGATCGCCCTTGCCCTCGAACATCGCCTTGCCCTGCTGGGCAAGCCCGACCAGCGCAGGCGGCGTGGTAAAGACATAATCGCCGCCCCGCGCCCGTACTTCCATGACGTTCTGGACCGAGCCCTGGCTTTCCTCGACGGTCACGATCACGCCGCCATCGGTGCCTTCCTTCATCGCCTCGGCGATCTGCACGCCCATCTGATAATAGGACGATCCGGTCTTTGCGGATTTATAGGTCACACGCTCCTGCGCGGTGGCAAGGCCTGCGGTCACAACCAGCGCGAGGCTGGCCAGAACAGGTGTCAGTTTCATGGTAAATTCCTCCCTCGGAAATATCTGCGGCCACTGTTCCACTCTCCGCGCCGCGCTTCAAGCCGCGAGGTTGGATTTGATCAGTCCAGGACTTCTGCCAGCGTATAGCCAAAGGTCGCGGCCCGCGCGCCGCAGATGTCCCAGACCCGGCGCGCGGCATCCGCATCCATCTCGATCACGCTGGCACGCCCGGCATCCACCGCAAGCGGCGGCGCATCGGCGGGTGCCGCGCGGTGGAGAAACGCGGAGAGGGCGGCAGCGGTCGTGTCGGGATGGTCAAGCGTATCTTCGAAACGGACCACATGCATGTCGGGATCACCATCGAATGTGCGCGCCATCAGATCGGCCTGATGCAACCAGCTGCAGGCATTGTGGATATGGGTGCTGTCCGTCTCGATCAGCGCAGGGTCGCGCCCAGCATGGACATAGGCCGCAGGCAGGGCCGCCCGGCCCATCGGATTGTTCATGCGCGAGGTCATATGGGTGCGCCGCAGGCTGGCGCGCACCGGATGGCGCACCAGATGCAGGCATTGCGCATGGGGAAAGGCCGCCCTGGCCAGATCGCAGATCAGCGTTGTTTCGGGCAGTTTCCATCCCCAGTATCCGCTTTCCACCTGCCCCGCGCGCGCCAGCACCTCGGCCGCCGTTTCATGCAGTTGCGTGATATAGCCAGCCCGCCGCGCGGCATCGGGCGGCGCCTCGCCCGACATCACCTCGATCGCGATGGCATAGATCGTCTTGACCCACTCCACGGAATCAAAGCTCTTGTTGATTTCCGAGCCGAGGAAAACGCCCTGCCCCTGGACAAATTCCGACAAAAGCCGGGTGCCGCCACCGCCGCGACCCAGCAGGATGACAGGGCGGCTTTCGCCCATCAGCTGGCCACCGGGGCCCCTGATGGCGGATGAACTGTTGGTCATTTTCGGCATCCCTGTCCTGCGACTGCCCCTGTTTAGCGTCAGGCAGGTCAGGCGGAAAGGCCCCGGGCGGGGCCGTTCCGTTCTGTTGCCGACAGGCCGCGCAAGCGGCGGCGGGCGGCGTGATCCCTGGCGGGGCCGCCTGCCGCAGGACCGCTTGTCAGCCTTCTTCGGTGGGGCCGCCCGCCTCTTTCCAGCCGGGGAAGCCGCCGATGTTCGTCACATTGGTATAGCCCATGTTCTGCAGGGTCTTTCCCGCCAGTGCCGCCTGGCCGCCCGCCCCGCAGATCAGATAGATTTCGCCATCCTGCTTCAGCGCGGGATTGTAGAATTGTTCCATCGCGGGATCGGCACGAAATTCGATCATGCCGCGCGGAATGCGATGCGCGCCCTTGATCGTGCCGCTTTTGGCGATGTCGGCGCTGTCGCGCACATCGACAAAGACACCGCCCCCCGCCGCATGTCTGGCAATCGCATCGGCCACCGCCATCTTCGGCACGGTTTCATTGGCTTCGTCCAGGTAGTCTTTTGCAGTTTTCATGATCGCTCTCCTTCAATGGGTCCTTTCGGGAACTAGGTCGTGTTGACATTCATTGTCGCCCACCCGTTTCAGTCCAAAATTGCTCAGTTCCAGGCAAGAGAGCGCAGGAATAGCCAGCT
>NZ_JARAMM010000022.1:0-53398 GCF_028807335.1 Sulfitobacter sp. PR48
CGCGGCCCTTCGTTCGAAAACGTAACGCTGAGCGCAGAAGAACGATTTACCTCCGGCGGCAGCCGTTTCCGGGTTTGTCAGCAATCTCGGGTTCCCCGTGGGGAACCCTTTCACTGCTGCCCCGGGGGCGCGGCACCTGATCTTTCGCCGTGCCGCCTTATGCCGCTTCGGCGCGCTCCTGGGCAAAGCCGCAGAGCGTGGACAGGGCTTCGGCGAAACGGCTGTCATCCACGGTCATCGCCACCCGCAGGTGGCCCGCGGCGGCGCGGCCAAAACTTTCCCCCGGCATCACCGCGATATGATGCGCGTCGAGCAGCGCATCGGCAAAGGCCTCACCGCTCAGCCCGGTGCTGCGGATGTCCAGCATCAGGTACATGGCCCCGTCCGAGGGCACCAGGGTGACGGCATTCTGCCCGGCCAGGATGTCATGCGCCAGCGCGCGGCGGCGGCGGAAGGGTTCCCCGACCTCCGCTTCAAAGGCCGGCCCCTGATCCAGCGCAAAGACGGCCGCATCCTGTATGAACCCCGGCACGCCATAGGTGGTATGGGTGGCCAGGTTGGTCAGATGCTCGATCATCCCGGCCGGGCCCACGATCCAGCCACAGCGCGAACCTGTCATGGCATGGGATTTCGACATGGAGCCGATCACCAGCGTGCGATCCGCCATGCCGGGCAGGGCGCGGGGGCTGATGTGTTCGCCCTTCCAGACCTGGGTGTCATAGACTTCGTCCGAGATCAGCCAGAGGTTGTGATCGGCGCAGACCTGCGCGATCCCCTCCAGCGTTTCACGGCTGTAGACCACGCCGGTGGGGTTGTTGGGCGAATTGACCAGCAGCGATCTTGCGCCTTTCGCCACTGCCGCGATATCCGCCGCCCGGGGCTGGAACCCCGCGTCTGGGCGCGCGGCAATGGCCAGCGGCTCGGCACCCGCGCCACGGATCGTGCCGGGGTAGGTGGCATAATAGGGGTCGATGAAAAGCGCGGTATCACCCGGATCGCAGCAGGCGATATGGGTTGCGAACAACCCGGCCTGACCGCCCGGTGTGATCAGCACGTTGTCGCGTGTGGTCGGCACGCCGGTGCGTCTTGTGACCCGCGCCGCAACCCGGTCACGCAGCGCGTCGGTGCCGGGCACCGCGGCATATCCGGTATGCCCCTCGATCGCCGAGCGGTGCATGTCCTGCAGGATCGGCGCGGCGGTGCGGATGTCATGTTCCCCGATGGTCAGCTCGGTGACTTTCGTGCCCTGGGCGATCATGCGGCGTGCCTTGGTGAAAACGCCCCATCCGTCGGAGCCTCCTCCCAGAATGTGGCTGATGCGGTGTGATGCTTGCATGGCGGCGCTCCTTGTTGTGACGCGCGCAGGGGCGCAGAGGCGGCGCGGTTTGTCAATCAGCCTTGACCTGCGGCAATCATGGGCGTACCTCATCCCCATGACCACGATGACATGCAAAACACGCATCATTATTACCTGCTGAGATTTCTCGCGGGCGTGCTCATGTCGTTTTCATTCTGAACCAGATGTGGCATCCCGCGCCAGACATGGCCGAGGACGACCGATGACGACAATCAGACTTCACAACACCAGGACCCGCAAGCGCGAGGACTTCGTGCCGATTTCGGCGGATGACGTGCGGATGTATGTCTGCGGACCGACAGTCTACGACCGGGCCCATATCGGCAACGCGCGGCCCGTGATCGTGTTCGACGTGCTCTACCGGCTGCTGCGGCATGTCTATGGGCCGGACCACGTCAGCTATGTGCGAAACTTCACCGATGTGGATGACAAGATCAACGCGCGCGCCGCCGAAAGCGGCCGTTCGATTGGCGAGATCACGGCGGAAACAACCCGCTGGTTCCTGCAGGACATGGCGGCGGTCGGGGCGCTGGAACCTTCGCTGAAAGGGGCGGAACACGACCGCGCCATGCCGCGCGCCACCGCCTATATCGAAGAGATGATCGCGATGATCCAGGACCTTGTCAGCAAGGATCACGCCTATGCCGCCGAGGGGCATGTGCTGTTCCGGGTGCGGTCATACGACGCCTATGGCGCGCTTTCGGGGCGGTCGGTGGACGACATGATCGCCGGAGCCCGGGTCGAGGTGGCGCCCTACAAGGAGGATCCGATGGATTTTGTCCTGTGGAAACCCTCCGACGCGGACACACCCGGCTGGGACAGCCCCTGGGGCCGGGGCCGGCCCGGCTGGCACATCGAATGCTCCGCCATGGCCGAGGCGCTGCTGGGCGATACCTTCGACATTCACGGCGGCGGCAATGACCTGACCTTTCCGCATCATGAGAACGAGATTGCCCAGTCGAAATGCGCGGGCCACGGCTTTGCCAATGTCTGGATGCACAATGAGATGTTGCAGGTCGAGGGGCGCAAGATGTCCAAGTCGCTGGGCAATTTCTTTACCGTGCGGGACCTGTTGGATCAGGGCGTGCCGGGCGAGGTGATCCGCTTTGTCTTCCTGTCGACCCACTACCGCAAGCCGATGGACTGGACCGACAAGAAGCGCGAAGAGGCCGAACGCGTGCTGCGCAAGTGGTACACCCAGGTGGCGGGGGGCGAGACGACGGCACCCCCGGCCGAAGCGGTTGACCTGCTGGCGGATGATCTGAACTCTCACGGGGTGCTGACCCTCTGCCACAGGCTGTCGGGCGAGAATGATGTCGCGGGTCTGCGCGGCGCGCTGGTGCTGCTGGGGCTCCTGGGCGACAAGATCCCCGATTGGGCGGTGGAACAGGCCTATGACCTGTCCGATGTCGAAGCCTTCCTGAGCGACGCGCGGGTCACCGCGATGGAGACCAAGGATTTCGCCGAGGTGGACCGGATCAAGACGGCGCTGACCGCGCTGGGGATCGAAGTGCAGATGAGCAAGGATGGCGTGAAGCTGAAAGCGCCGCCGGGCTTTGACGGCACCGGCCTGGAAGGTGTGTTGTGATGGTTGCCGCATCGCAGACCTTTGCCCGGCCGCGGGTGGGGCTTGTCCCCGCCCGGGGGGGCGGCCGGGGACAGGTCGTGCTGTGCGCAGGACCTAAAAGAGAAATCGGGGGGGCAATGTGATGACGAAAACCCGCCTCTACCTTTACGACACCACCCTGCGCGACGGGCAGCAGACCCAGGATGTGCAATTCTCCACCGAGGAAAAGCACCAGATCGCCGCTGCGCTGGACGCCCTGGGGGTGGATTACATCGAGGGCGGCTGGCCGGGGGCCAATCCCACCGACAACGCCTTTTTCGATGCGGCACCAAAGACCAGGGCCAAGCTGACCGCCTTTGGCATGACCAAGCGTCTTGGCATCTCGGCCCAGAATGACGATGTGCTGGCGGCGGTCATGAACGCGGGCACAGGGTCGGTCTGTCTGGTGGGCAAGACCCATGAATTCCACGTCACCCGCGCGCTTGGCATCTCGCTGGAGGATAACCTGAGCCTGTTGCGCGACAGCATTGCGCATCTGACGGCATCGGGCCGCGAGGCGCTGTTTGACGCGGAACATTTCTTTGACGGCTACAAGGCCAACCCGGAATATGCCCTGTCCTGCCTGAGGATCGTGCTGGAGGCCGGGGCGCGCTGGATCGTGCTTTGTGATACCAATGGCGGCACGCTGCCCGCCGAAGTGGGGCGGATCACCGGTGAGGTCATCGCGGCGGGCATTCCCGGCGACCGGCTGGGCATCCACACCCATGATGACACCGACAATGCCGTGGCCTGCACTCTGGCTGCGGTCGACGCGGGCGCGCGCCAGATCCAGGGCACGCTGAACGGGCTGGGCGAACGTTGCGGCAATGCCAACCTGACGGCGCTGATCCCGATCCTGTTGCTCAAGGAACCCTATGCCAGCCGCTACGAGACCGGCATCAGCCACAAGGCGCTGAAATCGCTGACCCGGACCAGCCGGATGCTGGACGAGATCCTGAACCGGGTGCCGCAGAAACAGGCGGCTTTCGTGGGGGCTTCGGCCTTTGCCCACAAGGCGGGGCTGCACGCCAGCGCGATCCTGAAAGACCCCAGCACCTACGAGCATATCGAGCCCGCGACCGTGGGCAACAGCCGCATCATCCCGATGTCCAACCAGGCCGGCCAGTCCAATCTGCGCCGCCGCCTGACCGAAGCGGGGCTGAACGTGGCCAAGGGTGATCCGGCCCTGGCGCGGATCCTCGAAGAGGTGAAAGCGCGCGAGGCCATGGGCTATGCCTATGACACGGCGCAGGCCAGTTTCGAACTGCTGGCGCGTGAGGCTCTGGGCCAGATGCCCGACCTTTTCGAGGTCAAGCGCTACCGCGTCACGGTCGAACGCCGCAAGAACAAGTACAACCGGATGGTCAGCCTCTCCGAGGCGGTCGTGGTGGTGAAGGTCGACGACGAAAAGCGCATGTCGGTAAGCGAATCCATGGACGAGGACGGCGACCGTGGCCCGGTCAACGCGCTGTCCAAGGCGCTGGTCAAGGACCTTGGCCAGTATTCGGCCATGCTCGACGACATGCGGCTGGTGGATTTCAAGGTGCGCATCACCCAGGGCGGGGTCGAGGCGGTGACCCGCGTCATCATCGACAGCGAGGACGGGCAGGGGCGGCGCTGGTCCACCGTGGGGGTCAGCCCCAACATAATTGACGCCTCCTTCGAGGCGCTGCTGGATGCGATCCGGTGGAAGCTGATCCGTGATCTGAAGGGCTGAGGCGCATGGTTTTCAACCTTGTCAAATTTCTGGCAATCTCGCTTGTGGTCACCGGGGCGATTGCCCTGATCCTGATCGCGTCCCAGCGGGCGGGCCGGCTGAGTGGCAAGGGGGGGCTGGATTTCAACGGCCCGCTCTCGGCGGCGGGTGCGCCTGCGCAGCCACAGGAAAGCCTTGCCCTGCGCGACGGGTTCGCGATGCAGCTCCGCGCCTATGACAGCGGGCGCGGTGACGCGCCCTTGCTGGTGCTGGTCCATGGGTCCGGCTGGCACGGGTTGCAGTTCGACCCCCTTGCCCGGCGTCTGTCGGCACGGGCCGATGTGCTGGTGCCGGACCTGCGCGGTCACGGGGAAAAGCCGGGTGTGCGCGGCGATCTGGCCTATATCGGCCAGTTGGAGGACGACCTCGCCGACCTCATCAAGGCGCGCCGCAAACCGGGGCAGAAGGTCATTCTGGGCGGTCATTCCTCGGGCGGCGGGCTGGTGGTGCGCTTTGCCGGTGGCCCGCATGGCGGGATGCTGGATGGGGCGGTGCTGCTCGCCCCCTTCCTGAAACACAACGCCCCGACCACACGGCCCAGTTCCGGCGGCTGGGCGCAGCCGCTGACCCGGCGTCTGATCGGGCTGAGCATGCTGAACGCGGCACGCATCAGGGCGCTGAACCACCTCACGGTGATCCAGTTCAACATGCCGCAGGCGGTGCTCGACGGTCCGCTGGGCGATACGGCGACGACGGCCTATTCCTACCGGTTGAACGCGTCCTATGCCCCGCGCGGCGACTATCTTGCCGATGTGGCAGCCCTGCCGCCCTTCCTGCTGGTGGCGGGCAGGGCGGATGAAGCCTTTGACGCCGCCCGCTACCAGCCCACGATGCAACCGGTGACCGACAAGGGCCGGTATCTGCTGGTCCCCGACATCGGCCATCTGGCGATTGTCGATGCCCCTGAAACCGCCCAGGCCATAGAAGGTTTCCTCAATGCGTTCTGACGACATGACCGCCTTTTACCAATTGCACCGCGACCTGCCCCGCGAAGGACCGGGGGAGGCGGCGGATGTGGCCTGGGCCACGGCGCTGGCGGATCTCGCGCCGGTGGCGCGGGTGGCGGATGTGGCCTGTGGCCCGGGGGGCGACATCCCGGCGCTGCTGGAGGCCGCGCCACAGGGCCATGTGACCGCGCTGGACAAGACCACGCATTTCGTGGATGCGGCCCGCGCGCGCTGGCAGGATGATCCGCGCGTGACGCTGCTGCGCGCGGATATGGCCGCGATCCACAACGAATATGATTTCATCTGGTGCGCCGGTGCGGTCTATTTCATGGGGGTGACAGAGGCGCTGACCGCCTGGCGCCGGGCGCTGCGCCCCGGCGGCATGATCGCCTTTTCGGAGGTCTGCTGGTTCACCGGCAGCCCGTCACCGCGTGCTGCGACACACTGGCAGCAATATCCCGCGATGACCGATGCGGAAGGGATCGCGGCACGGATCGCGGCGGCAGGTTATGAGACCATCGCGACCCGCAGGCTGTCCGATGCGGCCTGGGAAAGCTATTACACCCCGCTCGATGCACGCATTGCCAGCCTGCGCCCGGGGGCGGATGCAGCGCTTGCCGCGGTGCTGGACGCCGCGCAAGAGGAAGCCGCCTGCTGGCGCGCGCACCGGGAAGACTTCGGCTATCTGCTCAGCCTCGTGCGGCCCTTGCCCAGGGCCGGGTCGGCGGGCCGCTGATGGGGTTCGACGCTGATCTGACCGCCTGCGCCGCAATGTTGGAGCGGGGCGACCCTGCGCGTTTTCGCGCGGCGATGGCAGCCCCGGTGCCCGCGCGGCGGGTGCTGTTCCCGCTTTATGCCTTCAACATCGAAGTGGCGCGCGCGCCCTGGGTGACGCAGGAGACCATGATCGCTGAGATGCGGCTGCAATGGTGGCGCGATGTCTGCGAGGAGATCGCCGAAGGGGGCGCGGTGCGCCGCCACGAGGTTGCAACGCCGCTGGCAGATGTGTTGGACGCCGAGGATGCGCGCCTGCTGGACGAGCTGGTGGCCGCGCGGCGCTGGGACGTCTATCGCGACGCATTCGAGGATGCGGATCATTTTGCGCGCTATCTGGACCAGACCTCGGGCAACCTCACATGGGTTGCGGCCCGCAGGCTTGGGGCGGCGGATGAGGCCGTGGTCCGCGATGCCGCATATGGCGCGGCGGTTGCCGCCTGGCTGCTGGCCATTCCGGAGCTGGAGGCGGCGGGCCGGGTGCCCCTGCTGGACGGGACCGCCGAAGGGGTGCGGGCGCTCGCCCTTGGCGCGCAACAGCGGATGGCAGGTGCGCGCACCAGGCGCGGCGCCGTGCCCAAACCCGCCCGTGCGGCATTGCTGCATGTGGGCCAGGCGGATGCGGTGTTGAAAGCCGCCATCAGGGACCCGTCGGCGGTGGCCGGTGGCCGGTTGCCCACCGCTGATCCCGGCCTTGCCTGGCGCGCCCTGACCGGGCGCTGGTAGTCAGTCCTCCTCGGCCCAGGCCTTGCGCAGCCAGCGCGCCGGGCGCGCGCTCAGATGCGGCAGCGCGTCCGCCGGACCGAGGTCGTGGAACTTCAGGAACATCGCCAGAGCGACCGCACGGGATGGCTGGCCCATGTAACCGGCCCAGCCCGCGGTTTCGGCCCCTTCCAGCTCGATCACGCCGAAACCGGCGATGATCGTGTGCAGGTCGGTGGCCAGTTCATGCATCTCCGCGCCACCCGGCAGAAGATGCGCGACCTCTTCGAGGCGCGCATGCATGACCTCGTGGGCCAGCGTGTTGAGGAAGGTGAGGGGGCGGCGCACCAGCGTCGGGTCGTAGGTGATGAGCCTGGTCTCGCCATCGCTCATGTAAGTGCCCGCGACCTCCGACATCTGGCCGTACTGGTGGCGCAGATCGTCCGGCAGCACCTCAAGCGGTTGCAGGTCGATCCTGAGGTCGAGACCCATGAGGTCCTGGATGTTGCGCAGCACGCCCAGCGCGGTTTCGTGCCCGCCGCCGGGCGGGGCGTCGAAGAAATCCTTCGTCGGAAGGACCAGCCGGGCCTGATCGTGCCACTGGGGCCGGTTGGTGCTGACCCAGTCGAAATGGTCGACGATCCAGTCACGCATCTCCTCGCTGACCAGCGGTTTGCGTCGCCAGAACATGCGCTTCAGACCGTGCTCGGCCGCCGCCGCATGGTGAGCCACATCAGCGACCCGCCCGCCAGCACCAGGAAGGGGATCATCGCCCAGTTCACCGCCGCCCAGCCCTCGACCGCAGAGCCGCCGGAGCAGTTCATCAGCCCGCCCGAGGCCAGCGAGGCCATGGTCACGCCGCCAAAGACGATCAGGTCGTTCAGCCCCTGCATCCGGCCCCGCTCATGCGGCGCATGGGCACCGGCCAGCATCGTGGTGGCCCCGATGAAGCCAAAGTTCCAGCCCAGACCCAGCAGGATCAGCGCGACATAGAAATTCTCCAGCGCCACCCCCTGCAGGGCAACAACGCCGGCGGCCCCCAGGATCAGGATGCCCAGGCCCATGATCCGCTCCACCCCGAAGCGGGCGATCAGATGGCCGGTAAAGAAGGAGGGCGCGAACATCGCCAGCACATGGCCGGTGACCACATTCGACGCGAGGTCGAGGAAGGATTTCAGCCGCTCGGTCTCGGACATGCCGGCGGTGGCGCTTGCCCCCAGCAGATCCCCGCTCAGCCCGCAGCCGACAACGGCCAGCGGCGTGGAGGTCATCACCAGGTTCATCAGCGCATAGGAGACGGTGGCACAGATCACCGCCACCGCGATGCGCGGCGTGCGGATCAGCTCCATCCGGCTGCGCCCGCGCGGCGCATCCTGGGTCGGTACGGGTGGTTTCGGGATGTCGATGAAGAGAAACAGCAGGCTGCCCAGAACATTGACCCCGATGGCGGCAACATAGGTGCCGAGGAAGGGGATCACATAGGCATCCGCCGTCCATTTCACGATCTGCGGCCCGATCACGGCAGAGACGAGCCCCCCCGCCATCACGTATGAAATCGCCTTGGGCCGGAAAGCGTCCGAGGCGGTATCGGCGGCGGCAAAGCGGTAGAAGCCCTGCGCCGACATGTAGATGCCGGTCAGCAGCGAACCGATGAGGAAAATCGGGAAGGAGGCGGCGTAAAGGCCGTAGGCCCCCACCATGGCCCCCAGCGTACCGCCCGTCGTGCCGAGGAAGAACCCCGCGCGCCGTCCGTAACGTTGCATGATGGCAGAGACCGGCGTGGCCGAGAGCATCGAGCCCAGCACGATCATCGAGATCGGCAGCGTGGCAAAGCAGATGTTGCTGGCAAGTGATTGCCCGGCAAGCCCGCCCACCACGAAGAGCATCGGCATCTGAGCGCCCAAGAGGGCCTGCGCCAGGACAAGGATGGTTACGTTACGCTTGGCGCGGCTGTCATCAATCATGGGTTCTCGTCCGTTGCTTGGGGTCAGGGGTACTCCTGCGCTACCGGGGGGGCAAGTGTCAGATGTCAGGCAAAACCGACTTTTGCGACAGGTAACTGATCCAAAACGCATGGGAAAAAGGACAGCGGTCATTTGTGCCTGGCGCAGTGAAGGTCAGGATGGAGGCCAACCTGTGCTCTCAAAGTGCAGACCCATTGCCAAAGCAAAGCTTTGGCAGCGCCCGAACCGCCCCCACGGGGCGGGCGCTTCGCTTCCGCCCCTCGGTTCGGGCGCGACCTGTTTCGGGTGTTGGACACGGCAGCAAAGTCCGCAAGCGAACCCTCGCGTGTCCCGCACTGAAGGTGCGGTTTGGTTCCGGGCTTTGGGCGGCTTTGGTGGAACCGCTGTGCCGCGATCCCCTTGCCACGGCAGGGTCTCTGGCTAATGTCGGCGGATGACGTGCAGAATCCTCCTTCTTGCGGGCAGTGCAGAGGCCCGACGCATCGCCGTGGCCCTGCAGGCGCGGGGCGTCGAGGTGAAGGCGCTGGTGTCAGAGCCGCCGCGCGGCCCCGATCCGATGCCGGTGCCCTGCCGGTTGACCGGTTTTGACGATGTGGGGCGATTGGCCGGGGAAATGGCCGGTTTTGATGCCGTGATCGACGCAAGCCACGGATTTGACGGGCAGATGAGCCGCGCCGGACATGCGGCCGCCGCGCGCGCCGGTCTGCCCTTTGTCGGGTTGACGCGCCCCGGCTGGGGGCTGGAGGCGGCCAATTGGCGCGAGGTCGCGGATGTGGCCGCAGCCCAGCCGCTGATCAGTCCGGGGATGCGGGTATTTTCGGCCACCGGCTGGGCCAGCCTGCCGGATTACGCCGGATTTCCCGGGGCGCGGCTGCTGCTGCGCCAGACAACGCACCATGACAGGGTGCCACCCTTTGATTTCGTCGACCTGATCTTTGGCGACCCGCCCTTTGATGCGGCGCAGGAGAGGGCGCTGTTCCGCGATCTGGGCGTCGATCTGCTGATCTGCCGCAATCTGGGCGGCCGGCCCAGCCGCCCCAAGCTGGATGCGGCAAAGGCGCTGGGCCTGCCGGTGATCCTGATCGCCCGGCCCGCCCTGCCTGAGGGGGCGGAAGTGCTGGCGGATGTCGATGCGGTGCTGGACTGGGCCGCGGCCCTGTGAGCGACACGGGCGGCATCATCCGCAACGCCGCGGACCTGCAGGCCGGTGCCGCCTGGCTGGCTACGCACGAGCCGCGCTTTGCCCCGGTGCTGGCGGCCACCGGTCCCTTGCCCCTGCGGCTGAAACCACCGGGGTTTGCCGCATTGATGGAGATCATCGTCAGCCAGCAGGTCAGCGTGGCATCGGCCAATGCGATCCGTGCGCGGCTTGCAGCGGCGGGGCTGAGCGATGCCGCCGCCATCAGGGCCGTGGATGAACCCGCCCTGACCGCCACGGGGCTGAGCCGCCCGAAAGCCCGCTATGTCAGCGCCCTGGCCCATGCTGACATAGACTTTGACGCGCTGGGGAAAATGACAAATGCCGGGGCCGAAGCGGCGCTGATTGCCCAAAAAGGCATCGGTCCCTGGACGGCGCAAATATATGTGATGTTCGCGATGGGCCGGGCCGATGGCTTTGCCCCCGGCGATCTGGCCCTGCAGGAAGCCGCCCGTGTGGTGTTTGACCTGCCACAACGCCCGACCGCAGATCAATTGGCCGCGATGGCGCAGAATTGGTCGCCCTGGCGGTCGGTTGCGGCCCGCGCGCTATTTGCCTACTACCGGGTGCTGAAGAACAGGGAAGGGTTGGGATGACACGGGTATTGAACGCAGAGCGCCGCGCGCCGAAATCGGGGGACACGCGGTCGATTGTTGTCTTCCTGCATGGCTATGGGGCGAATGGGGCCGATCTGCTGGGGCTGGCGGACCCGCTGGGCGAACATCTGCCGGACACGCTTTTTGTCGCCCCCGATGCGCCGGAAATGGTGGCGGGGATGCCCAATGGCTACCAATGGTTCCCGATCCCCTGGATCGACGGCTCCTCCGAGGAAGAATCAGAGCGCGGGATGATGCAGGCGGTGGCCGATCTGAACGCCTTCCTCGACGCGCTGATGGTGGATGAGGACGTGCTGCCCGAGCAGGTGGTGCTCTTCGGCTTTTCCCAGGGGACCATGATGGCCCTGCATGTGGCGCCGCGCCGCGAGGATGAAGTGGCCGGGATCGTGGCCTTTTCCGGGCGGCTGCTGTCGCCCGAGGCGCTGAAGGACGAGGTCGTGGTGCGCCCGCCGGTGCTGCTGGTGCATGGTGACGCCGATGATGTGGTGCCGCCGCAATCCCTGCCGCAGGCCGCCGAGGCGCTGCAGGAGGCGGGCTGGCAGGACGTTTATGCCCATGTGATGAAGGGCACCGGCCATGGCATTGCGCCTGACGGGTTAAGCGTGGCGCTGGCCTTCATGCGCGACAAGCTCGGGCTTTGAAACGGTTATAAAACTGTCACCTTTCCGGTCTACTCCTGTCCGCGACATCTTGTGCCACGCTTGGGCTTGCCAGAGCTAAACCACGAGATATAGTCAGATTAAACGGGCAGGGGACGATACCGGACATGGACGGCGATTTCAGGACCGAATTTACCAGGCAGCCGGCGGGGCTGAAACACAGGCCCGCGCTGGTTTTGAATGCCGATTACCGACCGCTCAGTTACTATCCGCTGTCGCTTTGGCCCTGGCAGGAGGCGATCAAGGCGAAGTGGCTGGACCGGGTCGATATCGTTGCCGAATACGATGAAGTGGTCCGAAGCCCCTCGACCGAGATCAGGATACCCTCGGTTGTCGTTCTGAAAGACTATGTAAAACCTCAAAAGCGCGTGGCCTTCACGCGCTTTAATTTATTTCTGAGGGATGAATTCCGCTGCCAGTACTGCGGCGCGCGGGGCGATCTGACATTCGACCATGTGGTGCCGCGCGCCAGCGGCGGGGTGACGTCGTGGCAGAATGTGGTGGCGGCCTGTTCGCCCTGCAACCTGCGCAAGGGGGCAAAGGCCCTGCACCAGACCGGCCTGTCCCTGCGCAAACCCCCACGCCAGCCCGGCGCAGAAGAGCTGCGCAACATGGGCCGCAAATTCCCCCCCGGTCATTTGCATGAGAGCTGGATGGATTTCCTCTACTGGGATGCGGAACTGGAGGCCTGAGGGGGGGCACCAAATTACGTCCCGAGGGAAAAATCATGCCTGCCCAAAAACCAAAAAAGCCCTTAAGTCTTTGAGACTTAAGGGCTTTTTATGGCTCCGGCGGTAGGGATCGAACCTACGACCAATTGATTAACAGTCAACTGCTCTACCGCTGAGCTACGCCGGAACGGTCCCGGGCATATAGCAGTGGCATTTTTCCGCGTCCAGAGGGGAAAGGCGCAAAAATGTGATTTTTCCTCTCCCCGGTCAGAGCAGGCGAAAACGGGCGTCGGCCTGCAGATCATCCTGCAGTGCCACCATTGATTTCTGAGTGAGATCAACAAGATGCGCCAGCACGTTGCGGGTGGCGGCGGGCAGCAGGGCGGCGGGGGTGTCGGCATAGATGCGCGCGGCGAGGGTTGCGGCATCGGCGGGGCCGTCCCTCAGGGCTTGCACGATGGCCGCCTCGCGGGACAGCCGGTGGCTGACCAGCCAGTCCAGCCGCGCATTCGGGCTCTCCACGGCGGCACCGTGACCGGGGTAGAACACCCGCCAGTCCCGCGCCTGCAGCCGCGCGCAGGAGGCCATGAAATCGGTCAGGTCGCCATCGGGGGGCGACACCAGTGACGAGGCCCAGCCCATCACGTGATCGGCGGTGAAACAGGCATCACCCCAGCCGAGGCTGACATGATTGCCCAGGTGTCCCGGCGTGTGCAGCACCTCCAGACTCCAACCCGCGCCGGTGATGTGTTCGCCATCCGCCAGGGTGATGTCGGGCGCGAAATCGTGGTCGATCCCTTCGCCGCCGCCCATCGGGCCGCTTTGGGCCAGCCGTTCCATGATCGCGGAGCGGCCCGCCAAGGGTCCGCCAAAAGCCAGCACCGGCGCGCCGGTCCGTTCGGCCAGAGGCCGGGCGAGGGGGGAATGGTCCAGGTGGCTGTGGGTCACCAGAATATGGCTGATCCGCTGACCGGGGGTGAGGGCGGCCAGGATCGCCTCCAGATGCGCCGGGCTGGCGGGGCCGGGGTCGATCACCGCGATGTCGCGCCCGCCCAGAAGATAGGTATTGGTGCCGCGATAGGTCATCGGCGAGGGGTTGGGGGCCACAATGCGCCGCAGCCCCGGCTCCAGCTCCTCTGCCACGCCGACGGGCGGATTGAAATCATCGGGTGGCAGCATCGGCGGGACCTTTCATTTCGGCTTTCGCGCCGGTCGGGCGCTGGCTAAGGTCTAGCCATGTTCTTTGTCTGGCTCAAACGCTATGTGCCGCGTGGCATCTATGGGCGCGCTGCGCTGATCCTGCTGTTGCCGGTGGTGTTGTTACAGCTTGTGGTGGTGGTGATCTTTGCTCAGCGGCATTTCGAAGGTGTCACCACCCAGATGACAGATACGGTCCTGCGGGAACTGGCGCAGGTGCTGGACGTGGTGGCGGAAACCCCGGACCGGGCCGATGTGCCCGCTGCGGTCCGGCAGCGGCTTGGGCGGCTTGATATCGCGGTGACGCCGGTACAGGCGGCGGATATGCCCGGCACCAACATCTATCTGTGGTACGATTATTCGGGCCGGGTGCTGGCGCGGCGTCTGGCTGCGCGGCTGCCGGAATACCGGTCCGTCGATCTGAGCGATGGCGGGCTGGTCGATCTCTACCTTGAGACCGGCAAGGGGCCGCTGAAGCTGCGCTTCGACCGGCGGCGCATCTCGGCGGCAAATCCGCATCAATTGTTTGTCTACACGGTGTTTTTCGGTGTGGTCCTCAGCCTGATCGCCTCGATCTACCTGCGCAATCAGCTGCGCCCGATCAAACGGCTGGCCCGGGCGTCAGAAGCCTTTGGCCGGGGGCGCCATGAACCCTACAGCCCCTCGGGCGCGGTCGAGATCCGCGCGGCGGGCAATGCGTTTCTCGACATGCGCGCGCGGATTGAACGGCAGATGGAACAGCGCACGCTGATGCTGTCCGGGGTCAGCCACGATCTGCGCACGCCGCTCACGCGGATGCGGTTGAGCCTGTCGATGCTGGAGGACGAGGAAGCCGCGGCTCTGTTGCAGGATGTGGAAGACATGCAGCGGATGCTGGATGAATTCCTGAACTTCGCCAAGGGCGCGGCAGAGGGCGAGCCGGAGCGGGTGGACCCCCATGCCCTGATGGCCGAGGTGGTGGAAGACGCCAGGCGGGCAGGGCGCGACGTGACCCTGCTGCCGCCCGAGGGGGAGGGCACCGGCACCGTCAAGCTGCGGCGCATCGCGATCCGGCGCGCGGTGGACAACCTTGTCTCCAATGCGGTGCGCTATGGCGCGCGCGCCGAGGTTTCCGTGATGCTCAGCGACAAGACCCTGCGCATCCGGGTGGAGGACGACGGCCCCGGCATTCCCGAAGCGCAGCGGGTGGAAGCGGTCAAACCCTTCAGCCGCCTTGACCCCGCGCGCAACCAGGACAAGGGCAGCGGCGTGGGGCTGGGCCTGGCGATTGCCACGGATATCGCCCGCGCACATGGCGGCGTGCTGCGGCTGGGGGAATCGACGCGGCTGGGCGGATTGCGCGCGGATATCGTGATCGCGCGCTAGCAGGCGGGCAGAGACTTCGCGCCCGCCGAAGCGGCAATGGCACCCATGGGGCGCAACAGGCCTTGCATGGAAATTTGACAGGTCCCGATTTCACGGTGTTAGACAGATGCATCCGCCCTCGTGGGATGGCGGAATTTTTACAAAAGCCATTTAGCGCCCGCCCCCTGACCCGGGG
Source organism: Sulfitobacter sp. PR48 (assembly GCF_028807335.1). Lineage (NCBI taxonomy): Bacteria > Pseudomonadati > Pseudomonadota > Alphaproteobacteria > Rhodobacterales > Roseobacteraceae > Sulfitobacter > Sulfitobacter sp. PR48. The sequence continues at coordinate 14,989 of NZ_JARAMM010000022.1, forward strand.
TGGTGCCCGTGAACGGGAGCCTGCCCATGATCATTCACCGCATGTCGCAATATGCGTTGTTTCTTATATCCGCACTTGCCGCGCATCCGGCGGGCGCAGAGGATGTGTTTTACGAAGGTGTCAATATTTCTGACTACGATGTGTCGCGACCCGATCTGTGGGTGGATGACGATACTGTTCTGAACGGCAATCTCTGTGTCGGCTGGCGATGCCTCTTTGCCGAAAGTTTTTCGGCTGAGAGCGTGATGAAACTCAAGGCCACGGAAACCTCCATCTATTTTGACGATCAGCCCTGGATTTCAGGGTATCCGTCCCGCGACTGGCGCCTGATGGTCAATGACAGCGCGCTGACCAGCGCGGGCGGCATTGACCGATTTTCCATCGAAGATATTGATGCGGGCACCGTGCCCTTTACCGTTGCGGGCGGTGCGCCGGACAATGCGCTTTGGGTTGCCGATACCGGTCAGGTCGGCTTTGGCACCATGCTGCCTCAATCCATGCTGCACGCGGCCGGGCTTTTTGGCCCCGGACTGCGGCTGCAGCAGATCGGCAGCGGTGGCATGTTGCCGGCCCAGACCTGGGAGGTCAAAGGCCAGACCATATTCTCCATCAATGACATCACCGCCGCCACGATACCGTTTCAGATCGACCGCAATGCGCCCAGCTTTGCGTTCCATATCGACGAAAGCGGATTTGTCGGTCTCGGCACCAGCTTGCCCCAGGAGTTGCTGCACATCCGTTCGGACGCGGCCGACACCGACGCCTTTGCATTGTTCGAAGCGGTGGGAACAGGCTCCGACGCGGCCTTCCGCCTCAAGCAGAACGGGGTGACCCCCACCACCTGGGAATTCCGCAACCAGCAGGATTCAGGCCGGTTGAATGTCGGGCTGGCCGGGGGGAACACGCCGTTCAAGATCGACAATGCTGCCAACAACAACCTGATGCTGCTGGGCCGCAACGGTCGCCCGGACGAGGTGCATGTCACCGGCAAGCTGGTGGTGAACAACACGCAGCTGAATGTGCCGGATTACGTGTTCAGTGACGATTACGCCCTGCGCCCGCTGGCGGAGGTCCAGGCCTTCATCGACGCGCATTCCCACCTGCCGGATGTGCCGTCAGAGGCCGAGATCAAGGCTGATGGCGTGAACATGACCGCGATGCAGATGGCGCTGTTGAAAAAGGTCGAGGAACTGACGCTGTACACGCTGGAGCAGGAGGCCAAACTGGCGCGGATGGCGGAACTGGAAGACAGGATCGCCCGGCTGGAAACACTTCTGGATTGAATCAAGACAACCCTGCGTTGAATATATTGGGCCGGATTTCTTCGGCTGGGGCATCCGTTCTGACCGGAAAAAATTCCTTTAGATTAAAAATAACATAATAAGTTCAACCAATTATGGTCAAACTTTGAAAATATGTCAAAACCGGGTACAATGTCGCGATAGTGACGAATCTGCGATCTCAGCCCTTTTTGCTGAGTTTTTTAAACAACCTATTGATGCGATGACGACAGGGGACACCATGAAAAACACAACATTCACCCAGCGCGCGGCCTTTTTTGCGGCAACCAGCCTTGCCGGACTGACGGCCATTCCCGCAACCGCTCAGGATCTCGTGGTCGACGGCAGCCTTTGCGTCGGCCTGGATTGCCCGGCAAACCCGAGCTTTGGCTTTGACACGATCCGCCTGCAGGAAAACAACATGCGGATCCATTTCGAAGACACATCGACCTCCGCCAGCTTTCCGTCGAACGACTGGGCGATCCAGGCGAACGATTCAACCAATGGCGGCGGCAACTATCTGGCTTTCGTTGACCGGACCGCCAACCGCTTGCCCTTCCGGGTCGAGGCCGGTGCAAGGGCAGATGCGCTGGTTGTGGAAAGTGATGGCGACATCGGCATCGGAACGCAGAACCCGGTCACAGAGATCCATGCCGTCCGGGGCGACACACCGACATTGCGGCTGCAACAGGATACGTCATCCGGTTTTACGGCGCAGACCTGGGATCTGGCGGGCAATGAAACCAGCTTCTTCATTCGGGATTCCTCGAACGGATCGACATTGCCATTCCGCGTGCGCCCGGGCGCTGCCTCGAATTCACTGACCATTGACACAGATGACGATGTGGGGATCGGCACACTTACCTCAGATGCCCCCCTGCACGTCAAACGCACCGGTACGACAGAGGCAAAGGTGCTGATCCAGTCCGCTTCCGCCGACTCCTCCTTTGTGATCGAACAGGCCGGCACGGTCGCGACAAGCTGGGAGTTCCGCAATCAGGAAGACTCCGGGAACCTGAACGTGGGACTGGTGGGGGGCAATACCCCGCTGAAGATCAACAATGGCGCGGACAACAATCTGCTCAAACTGGGGACGAATGCGAATTCCAGCGCGGTTGTCGTGACCGGCGAATTGCTGGTGAACAACATCACCATGAACGTGCCCGATTACGTGTTCGAGCCGGATTATGCCTTGCCCAGCCTGCACGAGATCGAGGCCTTCATCAATCAGAACGGCCATCTGCCCGGCGTGCCTTCGGCCAGGAAGGTCGCAAGCGACGGTGCGCTCAACATGACCGAAATGCAGATGGCACAGCTTGAAAAGATCGAAGAGCTGACCCTTCATTCCATCGCGCAGCAAAAAACCATCGAAGCGCAGGAAACCACGCTGACGGCGCAGCAGGACCGCATTGCCCGGCTTGAGGCCGTGGTTCGGTCGCTTGCGGATCAATAAAGCGTCAGATCCCGTTTCTGGAAAGGCCCGCCACAACAGGAGGCGGGCCTTTTTCCGTTCACGGCAATTGGCGCCCGCAGGACGGGAGAGGGGGCTGACCCGAAAGGGGGGGCGTCGGATTGATCATGCAGGTGCAGGGAAAGTCAGGTTCAAGCTCTTTCCCCAAGCGCGAAATCGAGGTCGCAGGCCGCCGCGTATCGCGGGACCGCCTGCCAGCCCGCTCCGCCGGACGTCAACAGCAGGCAAAGGCTGCATTATTTTGTGTAGCGAAAATCATCTCATCCGGGCCAACAGGATTATTCAAGGCACGCCCCCGGGCCAAAACGCCGATAGCGCGACTGAAATTTCCAACTGAGGGACAATTGAACCATGACCAATTTTCACTTTAGCGCAGCTTTGCTGGCGACCGTTTCGACGATCTCTCTGGCCGGAGCGGTCAGGGGAGAGGAGCTGATCCTCGATGATCTGGTGGTGGACGGTTCCACCTGCATCGGCGCCGGCTGCGCAACTGGCGAGGTGTTCGGCGGCACCGACCTGAAGATCAAGCAGGCCGCGATCAGCATCCTTCTGGAAGACACCAGCAGTGGCACGGGCTTTCCCACCACCGATTGGGAGATCAAGGCCAACGACATCAATTCAGGCGGTTCGGATTTCCTTGTCTTCCGCAATGTCGATGCGAATTCCGCGCCGTTCCGGATCTGGGGGGATGCGCCCGACAACACGCTGGCCGTGTCGAACGTGGGGACGGCGGCCATTCCGGAGGCGGGGCTCGGCATCGGCACACGTATTCCACAGGCAAACCTGCATGTCAGCACGGCCGACAACGTCCCTTCCATCCGGCTGACCAGCAACGGATCGGGCGGCTTCACGCCAAGCGACTGGACGATCGAGTCGAGCGCCTTTGAATTTGCCATAAGGCATATTGATAACACCAACCAGCGCCCGTTACGTATCCGGGGCGACGCGCCCGAGGACAGCATTTATGTCTCTCCCCTCGGCAATGTCGGGCTGGGCACCGAAGCGCCGGAGGAAAAACTGCACATCGTGACCACGGCGGCAGACACCGATTCATTCGCCCTGTTCGACGCACAGGGCGCAGGCTCGGATTCGGCCTTCCGCCTGCGCCAGAACGGGGTGACCCCCACCACCTGGGAATTCCGCAACCAGGAAGATTCCGGCCGGTTGAACATCGGCATCGCGGGGGGCAACACACCGCTGAAAATCGACAACCTTGCCGACAACAACCTGCTGCGCCTGGGCCGCAACGGGAAACCGGATGAGGTGGTGGTGACCGGCACCCTGGTGGTGAACAACATCGACATGAACGTACCGGATTACGTTTTTGCCGAGGATTACACCCTGCGCCCTCTGGCCGAGGTCCGCGCCTTCATCGACGCCAACAATCACCTGCCGGAGGTGCCGTCAGAGGCCGAGATCAGGGCGGACGGGGTGGACATGACCGCGATGCAGATGGCGCTGTTGAAAAAGGTGGAGGAACTGACGCTGTATACGCTGGATCAGGAGCAAACGATCAGTGATCTCAAAGGCGAGGTATCGCGTCTCTCTGCGGTTGAGGCGCGGCTGGCGCAGATCGAAGCCTTGCTGATCGCGCAGGCTGAGTGAAATCACAGGACAGGCCCGCTCAAGCGTCCGACCTTTAACTTGAAACAAACTGTGACACGATTGTCCCGAGAGCGCCGCAAACGCGGCAGGGTATTCGTGTCTCAGGTATTACAGCGTTTCGGGATAGGCCTGAAACATCCCACATCACTTTTCGCCTAGGGCCGAAGGGAAAGGCAGCGAACAAGTGATTCAGGTATATCCCGAAGCGCTATAGGCCCGGCGCTTTCGGCTGTCGTTTTCCTGACTGTGGCGCGCCGCGTGCCGGAGTTTTTGAAAACTCCGGGCCGTTTTCTTTGAAGAAAACGTAAGGCTGGCGGTGGCGCTTGTGCCTAAGTCCGGCGCTTTCGGCTGTCGTTTTCCTGACTGTGGCGCGCCGCGCGCCGGAGTTTTTGAAAACTCCGGGCCGTTTTCTTTGAAGAAAACGCAAGGCTGGCGGCGGCGCTTGTGCCTGGGTCCGGCGCTTTCGGCTGTCGTTTTCCTGACCGGGCCTTGCCGCGCGCCGGAGTTTTTGAAAACTCCGGGCCGTTTTCTTTGAAGAAAACGCAAGGCTGGCGGCGGCGCTTGTGCCTACATCGTTTCGGGATAGGCCTGAAACATCCCACATCACTTTTCGCCTGGGGCGAAAGGGAGGGGCAGCGTACAAGTGATTCAGGTATGTCCCGAAGCGCTATGGGTCGGACGCTCTATTTGGGCGAGCGATTCACGTCAAGCGTGTGATTTGCCTTGAAAATGTCCATTTTGTTGCATTTCGAAGATTGCGCGGTCTAAGCTCCGACCCATCGCAATTTTCGGGGTTTCCCCCCATTTTCAGGAGTTTTTCGACTTGTCTATTCGCACCAATAAATACGCCAAATCTCTCCATGCTGTTGCAGCCGCCGCCTCGACCGCTTTTTTGTTTCCTGCCGCGGGCAGCGCTGAATATCTCAGTCTCACAAATCCATCCATCGCTTCGATGGTTTGCATAGGCTCAAATTGTTCGTCGTCGGAAACCTTCACCGGGGATGAGATCAGGTTCGAAGCGCCGACGATCAGCATTCTGTTTGATGACAGATCGAGCACTTCCAGCCTTCCCAATAACGACTGGCGTCTCAAGGCCAATGACGAAAACAACTCGAGTGGCGGGGAAGAATATTTCGGCATCGTGGATGTGTCGAATAGCAATACCACGCCTTTCCGTGTCATGGCCGGGGCGCCGGAGAATGCTTTCCGGCTGGGGGCAACGGGCGATCTGGGGCTGGGCACCGCGATCCCGCAGGCCGATCTGCACATCACCGAAACCGATGCTGTCACTGTCAAACTCGACGTTCAGGGGGTCACGCCGCAAAGCTGGGAGATGGCCGCCACGCCGGATTCCTTTGCGATCAGCTACGATTCATTTACAGTGCAGCCGTTCCTGATTTCCAACGGTGCGCCCACAGGCAGTTTTACAGTTGATGCAACGGGTCAGATCGGCCTTGGCACGACGACGCCTGAAGAATTGCTGCACATCCGCACCGATGCCGTCGATACAGATGCCTTTGCGCTTTTCGATGCCAATGGGGCGGGCTCGGATTCCTCGTTCCGCCTGCGCCAGAACGGTGTTGTCCCCACCACATGGGAGTTCCGCAACCAGCAGGACTCAGGGCGTCTGAATATCGGCATCGTGGACGGCAACACGCCACTGAAGATTGACAATCTCGCCAACAACAACCTGCTGAAACTGGGCCGCAACAACCGCCCGGACGAGGTGGTGGTGACCGGCAAGCTGGTGGTGAACAACACCGAGATGAATGTGCCGGATTACGTTTTTGAGCCGGGGTATGAGCTGCCCACCCTGGCCGAGATTGACGCCTTTATCGCCGACAACGGCCACCTGCCGGGCGTGCCTTCCGCCGCGGTGGTGGCCGAAACCGGGCTCGACATGACGCAGATGCAGCTGGCCCAGCTTGAAAAGATCGAGGAACTGACCCTGCATGTCATCGACCTGGGCAAGGCAAACGCCGAACAGCGCGACCGCATCGCGCAATTGGAAGGCATGGTCGCGACATTGATCGCCGACCACTGAACCGGGCCCGCCCTGTCAGACGCGCCGGACAAGGGCAGGTTTGACAGGGCACTGGGCTTCACAATACTTTGCCGGCATCCGTCACCGGGGACGGCGGATATTTTTATTGCAACGTTTCAGACGTCTTATTTTTGGGTCCCCGATTATTGCCGGGAGCATTATCTTGAAAACCTTCAAATCCTCCATCTTCTTTTCCGCTGCGCTGAACCTGCTGGGGCCCGTGGCTGCCAATGCCGACGTGCTGGCGACCCACGATCCAACGATCAGGAATTTCCTTTGCGTCGGTCCCGGCTGCGATGACAATGAAACCGCCGCCGGGGACGAATTGCGGCTGAAGGGCAACAATGTGCGCCTGCATTTCGTGGACGATTCAACCGTCGCAGGTCTGCCAGACAACGACTGGAGAATCTCGATCAACGATAGCTACAACGGTGGCGAAGATTATTTCTCCGTCGTGGACGCGACCAATGGCACGGTCCCCTTCCGCGTCGATGCCAACGCCCCTTCCAACGCGCTCCGGGTGACATCCAGCGGCAGACTGGGGCTGGGGACGGCCATACCGTTGCAGGAAGTCCATATCACCGACTTCTACGAACCCGGGATCCGGTTCGAACAAACCAGTGGGGCCTCATACGCTTGGGATCTGCGCGCGAACAAACATGGTTTCTACCTTTTCGACCTGGAGACCTTCCATATTCCTTTCGAGGTGCGCGCCGACGCGCCTGAGGGCGCGCTCTTTGTCGAATCCGACGGTTCCGTCGGGATCGGCACCCGCGACCCGGACGAGCTTCTCCACATCCGGAGCAACGCAGCGAACAGCGACGCTTTCGCCTTGTTCGAAGCGACGGGCAGCGGCTCTGACGCGGCCTTCCGCCTCAAGCAGAACGGGGTGACCCCCACGACCTGGGAATTTCGCAATCAGGAGGATTCCGGCCGGTTGAATGTCGGCATCGCGGGCGGCAACACCCCGTTCAAGATCGACAATGCCGCCAATAACAACCTGCTCAAACTGGGCCGCAACGGCAAACCGGATGAGGTGATCGTGACTGGCAAGCTGGTGGTGAACAATACCCAGATGAACGTACCGGATTATGTCTTTGCCGAGGATTACGATCTGCGTCCCCTGGCAGAGGTCCGCGCCTTTATCGCGGCCAACAGCCACCTGCCGGATGTCCCCTCCGAAGCACAGATCAGGGCGGACGGTGTCGACATGACCAAAATGCAGTTCGCCCAGCTCAAGAAGATCGAGGAACTGACGCTTTACACCCTCGCGCAGGAAGACCGCATCACCGCGCAGGAGGCCGAAATCTCCGCTTACCGCGATGCGCTGGCGGCACTGACACAGCGGCTCGACAGGCTCGAAGCCGTAAAGTGACCCCATGCGGCGGGGCGGCCTGCGCGCCGCCCACCGCCCTTGGCAATATAAAAGGAAGTTGTGCAAATTCCTCCGGCCCGTGCGGAGGCCCATCGGAGTTTTCAGAAATGATTTTCAACACCAAACTGCCTGCCACTGTCATGGCTCTCTGCCTGCTGGCCCTGCCTGCAGGCGCGCAGACCGAATTGGCAACCGGCGATCAATATATCGACGGCCGGCTTTGCGTCGGTGTTGCCTGCAACGGAACAGAGCAATACGCCCTTCACAGCCTGATCATGAAGGACACCAAGCCCTCGTTGCTGTTCGAGGATACTTCGGTCAACGGCTTTCCGACGGCCGACTGGATCATCGAAGTCGGCGGCGATTTCCCCGAACGGCTGTATTTCCGCAGCCTCGACACCTTCACCACGCCCTTCCAGATCGAAGCTGGCGCGCCGAACAATGCGCTTTATATCCAGGACGACGGAGATGTCGGCATCGGCACCACGTTGCCCCAGAACCAGCTTCATATCGTCGGCGCCGGCTCCTCTATCATCCGGCTGGAGAGTACCACCCCGGCACCTCAGTCGTGGCTGATGCAGGGCTTTCCGTCGATCTTCGCGATAACCGACATCACCAACGGCTCTTCGCTGCTGGGGTTGGAGACCGGTGCCCCTCCGGCGTCAATATATGTCGACGATGCGGGCTTTGTCGGGCTGGGCACCAACACGCCAGAGGAAAAGCTGCACATCGTCAGCAATACGGATGGCGTCGACGCCTTTGCCCTGTTCGACGCCCGGGGAGAGCGGGCCGACGCGGCCTTCCTGCTGCGCCAGGACGGACAGATCCCGACCACCTGGGAGTTCCGCAATCAGGAAGATTCCGGTCGGCTGAACATCGGCATCGCGGGGGGTAACACACCGCTCAAGATCGACAATCTTGCCGACAACAACCTGCTGCGCCTGGGCCGCAATGGCCGCCCGGACGAGGTGGTGGTGACCGGCACCCTGGTGGTCAACAACACCGACATGAACGTGCCGGACTATGTCTTTGCCGAGGATTACGCCCTGCGCCCGCTTGCCGAGGTCCGCGCCTTCATCGAAGCCAACAGCCACCTGCCGGAGGTGCCGTCAGAGGCCGAGATCAGGGCCAATGGCGTCGATATGACCGCCATGCAGATGACCCTGCTGAAGAAGGTGGAGGAGCTGACGCTCTACACCCTCGCGCAGGAGGAACGCGCGGCAGAGCAGGACAGCACGATTGCCCGCCAGCAACGCGAAGCCCGCGCGCAGGAAGCCCTGATCGCCTCCCTGGCGCGTCGCATCGAGGCACTGGAGGGCCACTGACCGCGCTTATGCAACGGGTCAGCATGCGAGACGACACCCCGCGCCGCAGATGGCGCGGGGGCAGGGGCACCGCTGTCATGCCATCAGGGGGAACCCGCACGGGCACGTTGACCAACCCCATGGCCCCGTGACGTGGGGGTCGCGGAGCGCTTGGGCTTCCGGTATTGTGATTGCGCGGTGATCTGGCTGACCCGGCGGAACAGTTGATCCGGCGCGCGGTGCAGGCCAGTCTGACGTCAAACGGAACGGAGCCCGCCATGACCCCCTATGACATGATCAAATCACATCTCGATACCGCCGTGCCTTTCGCCACCCACACCGGTGTCGCCTTGATCGAACTCGGTGACGGCACGGCCAGCGCGCGGCTTGACCAGCGCAACGAGGTGTCGAACCACATCAAGTCGATGCACGCAGGGGCGATGTTCACCCTGGGCGAGGCCGCCTCGGGCGCCGCCATGGCCGGGGCGCTGGCACCGGTGATTCTGGATATGCGCCCGGTCGCCGCCACCGCACAGATCGCCTTTGCCAAAGTCGCGCATGGCACGCTGACCGCCCATGCAAAGACCTCCGCCCCCGGTGCAGAGCTGCTGGAACGGATCAAGTCGGAGGGCAAGGCAGCCTTTGACGTGACGGTGGATATTCGCGATGAGAGCGGTGACAGCGTGGCGGAGATGACCGTGAACTGGCATGTGAGCGCGGCGCGGTCGGTTTAACGGCACCAGAGCCTGAAAACCTTCAGGTACTGCCCCGGTAAACGCAGCCGAATTTTTGTTGTATCTCTCGGTGTAGCTTTTTCCGCCGCGCGTCGGCTTCGGCGATGAGGGCCTGCAACTCGGTAATGACTTCTGCGGAAACGCTGTTTGACGTCATGGCAACAACCAGGGCCTTGGCCTGGATGCGGGCGGTCTCCCGCAGAGCAGGCTCAAAGAGCGCATGGGCGGCACGGGCGTTTTCCTGCGATATCCGGGTGGTTGCCGTGTCAGCGCAGCGATAGCTCAACGCGCCTTTGCCGTCCGAGGCGGGGAAAATGAAATCGCCGGACCCGGATGCGAACAAGCCGAGACTGCTGATTGCCATTGCAACCAGAATGCCAAGCCCACAAAAACCTGCGACAAGTCCGAATTTCATCAAAAACCGTCTGCTAATCGTTACCCGGCGGGCAATAACAGCGGAACGTGGCACAATTTTGACCTGTCGCCGCGGTTCCGGGCAAAACGCCTTATCGGCGGCGCTGCGGGATGCGCCCGATCCGTTAAGCTGAAAAAGGCAGGAATGAAAAAGGCAGGTGTGGTAGGCCCGGCAGGACGCGAGGTCGTCGCGATCACTAACGCGGTTTGTTTTCCGCCACCCAGCCCTTCTCGTATTCCGAGAAGCCGTTCGGACTTCTGCTCCATGTCGTATTGCTTCTGACGACGCGGGCCGGGCTGCCTGCGGCAATGCAGAAACTGTCGATATCGCGCGTCACAGTGCTGCCCGCACCCACAATGCTGCCATGTCCTATCCGAACATCCGGCATGATCAGAGCACGCCTGCCAATCCACACATGTTCCTCGAAAGTCATTCCATTTCGACCCGTGCGCAAAATAGAGCCGCTATCGAGGTCATGAATGCCGTGCTGGTCGCTTGTCTGGACGATAATTTCGTCCGACCAAAGGTTGTCCTTGCCAATTTTCAGATCCGCATTATCCAGAAATATCCGGGCATTATTGATGGTGGTTCGTTCACCTATCCACAGAGCAGAGTTCCGCCAAAAATTTATTACCGCTTTTAATTTACCAGCGGTTTCAATTGCGCATCTGTGCTTCCCCGGACCAACACCAAATAGGACCGCGCCAACGAAACTCACGTCGGAAATCTCCAACTGGAAACTTCTTTTGGACGGCGCTGCACCCATCGGGGTGATGTTGATCTTGCTCTTTGCGGCCCTGGAGCAGCGAACCTCGCCTTCAATGTGAAACTGGTCCTTTCCCTTTCCCAGGAAGTCGCGAACATCATACGTTTCAATCATTTTCTCGCCCTAAGGTTAAAATATGAACGGTGCGTATAGAAAGAAGCGGGCTTGATCAACGCAGTCCTTCAAAGACTAACCACGCCTACCGCAGCGGTGCTGTCTCGGCATCCTTCTCGCGGTACATAATTCGCTACAAAAAGGGCAATTGGCGGCATAATGGTAGGCCCGGCAGGACTTGAACCCGCAACCAAAGCGTTATGAGCGCTCTGCTCTAACCAATTGAGCTACAGGCCCGCCATGGGCGCTTGGGTATGCGCGGGGCGCGCTTTCGTCAAGGCTTACCGTTGCGCAAAAGGCGTCGATGCACTAACCCCGGCGCGAACGGGATCACTGCGCCGGGGGCCATGCCATGTCATCACCAAGAAACGGGATCACCTACGCCGATGCGGGCGTGGACATCGACGCCGGCAATACGCTGGTCGAACGGATCAAACCGGCGGCGAAACGCACCGCACGGCCCGGCGTCATGTCGGGGCTGGGCGGCTTCGGCGCGCTGTTCGATCTCAAGGGGGCGGGGTTCACCGACCCGGTGCTGGTCGCCGCCACAGACGGCGTGGGCACCAAGCTGCGCATCGCCATCGACACCGGCAATGTGGACAGCATCGGCATCGACCTTGTTGCCATGTGCGTCAACGATCTGGTCTGTCAGGGGGCCGAGCCGCTGTTTTTCCTGGATTATTTCGCCACCGGCAAGCTGGAGCTCGATCAGGCCACGCGCATCATCGAAGGCATTGCCGCGGGCTGTGCCGCCTCGGGCTCTGCGCTGATCGGGGGCGAGACGGCAGAGATGCCCGGCATGTACCACGCGGGCGATTTCGACCTCGCGGGCTTTGCCGTGGGCGCGATGGAGCGGGGCACCGAATTGCCCCGCGCGGTCAGTGAGGGCGATGTGCTGCTTGGCCTGCCCAGCGACGGGGTCCATTCCAACGGCTATTCCCTGGTGCGCAGAATCGTCGAGCTCAGCGGGCTGGGCTGGGATGATTCCTGCCCCTGGGCCGAGGGCACGCTGGGCGAGGCGCTGCTGACGCCGACACGGCTTTATGTCAAAGGTGCCGTGGCGGCACTGCGGGCCGACAGCGTTCAGGCGCTGGCCCATATCACCGGCGGTGGCCTGACCGAGAACCTGCCCCGCGTCCTGCCCGACACCCTGGGGGCCGAGATTGATCTGGGCGCATGGGACCTGCCCCCGGTCTTCAAATGGCTGGCAGCCGAGGGTGGCATGGCCGAGGCCGAACTGCTCAAGACCTTCAATTCGGGCATCGGCATGATCGCCGTGGTCTCCCCGGATCAGGTCGAGGCCGCCCGGGCCGCCTTTGCCACCGACGGCCACGCCGCGATTGAAATCGGCCGCATCACCCAAGGCAGCGGCGTGACCTACAAGGGCAGCCTGCTTTGACCAAAGGCGTTGCGATCTTTGCCTCCGGCGGCGGCTCCAACATGCGCGCCCTGGTGGCGGACATGACGGGCGACCACCCCGCGCGCCCCGCCGTGGTATTGTCCAACAACGCTGATGCCGGGTGCATTTCCTGGGCGCAGGGGCAGGGGATTGCGACGGTGGTGGTCGATCACCGGCCCTTCGGTGCGGACCGCGCCGCCTTTGAGGCGGCGATGACCGCGGCACTGGCCGCCCATGCGCCCGATATCATCTGCCTTGCCGGTTTCATGCGCAAGCTGACGGCAGGGTTCACCGATGCCTGGGCCGGGCGGATGATCAATATCCACCCCTCGCTGCTGCCCAAGTACAAGGGCCTGCACACCCATGCCCGCGCGCTGGAAGCGGGCGATGCGCAGCACGGCTGCACGGTACACGAAGTCACCGCTGCGTTGGATGACGGGCCGATCCTGGGGCAGGCCCGCCTTGACGTGGCCCCGGATGACACGCCCGAGACTTTGGCCGCACGGGTGCTGACCCTCGAACACAGGCTTTATCCCGCCGTCCTGCGCCGTTTTGCCGCCGGAGACCGCAGCCCGGTCACCCTCAAGGGGTGACTGGCAATGATGCCGGACATGCTGTAGCTGTGATCAAACCAGCAGTCACGAAGTGAATTCATGAAAACGATCACCACCACCGCCGACCTGGCCGCCTTTTGCACCGAGGCCGCCAATCATCCCTATGTTACTGTAGATACGGAATTTCTGCGCGAACGCACCTATTATTCCAAACTCTGCCTTGTGCAGCTGGCAATGCCGGGGACAGATGACAGCAAGGCGGTGCTGGTGGATCCGCTGGCCGATGGCATCGAACTTGATCCGCTCTATGATCTTTTCCGCGACACCTCGGTGGTAAAGGTGTTCCATGCCGCGCGGCAGGATCTCGAAATCTTCTTTGTCGATGCGCAGGTCTTTCCCGAACCGCTGTTCGACACCCAGGTTGCCGCGATGGTCTGCGGCTTTGGCGAACAGGTGGGTTATGAAACGCTGGTGCGCAAGATCTGCCATGCCGGGGTGGACAAGACCTCGCGCTTTACCGACTGGTCGCGCAGGCCGCTGACCGATGCGCAGAAGAAATACGCGCTGGCCGATGTCACCTTCCTGCGCCAGATCTATGAATTCCTGCGCGACAGGCTGGAGGAAAGCGGCCGTGCCCGCTGGGTTGCGGAAGAGCTGGAGATCCTGACCAACCCCGGCACCTATGTCACCGCGCCCCGCGATGCCTGGAAACGGGTCAAGACCCGCACCTCCTCGCCCAAGTTCCTTGCCGTGGTGCGCGAACTTGCGGCCTTCCGCGAGGATTACGCCCAGTCACGCAACGTGCCGCGCAACCGGGTCTACAAGGACGATGCGCTGATCGAACTGGCCAGCCTCAAGCCCGCCAACGCCGAAGAGCTGGGCCGCGCGCGCCTGTTGCTGCGCGAGGGGCGGCGGGGTGATGTCGCCGATGGCATCCTGGCGGCGGTCAAGGCAGGTATCGCCTGCAAGCCCGAGGATCTGCCCCAGCCCGACCGCAGCCGCGACAAGTTGCAGGTGAACCCCGCCTTGGCCGACCTGCTGCGCGTGCTGCTGAAGGCCAAGACCGAACAGGCCGGGGTTGCCGCCAAGCTGATCGCCCCCGCCGCGGATCTGGACGGGATTGCCGCAGGCCTGCGCGATGTGCCCGCCCTTTCCGGCTGGCGGCGCGAGGTCTTTGGCAATGACGCCCTGCGCCTCTGTGACGGGGAGATTGCGCTGACGGCCAAAGGAAACGACGTAATCGTTGTTGAGGTCTGACAGCAGCTGAGGTCTAACAGCGGTCAAGGTTTCACACCAAACCCTTTGCAGGAGCACAAAATGTCGCAAATCACCCGCCACCACACCAACGCCCGGATGAGCCAGATCGTCACCCATAACGGCACCGTCTACCTTGCCGGTCAGGTCGGCACGCCCGGTGCCAGCGTGGCCCAGCAGACCCAGGATTGCCTCGACAGCATCGACAAGCTGCTGGCCGAGGCCGGATCGGACAAATCCCGTATCCTGCAAGCGGTCATCTGGCTGGCCGACATGGCCGATTTCGAAGAGATGAACGGCGTCTGGGATGCATGGGTGCCAACAGGTCAGGCCCCAGCGCGCGCCTGCGGCGAGGCCAAGCTGGCCCGCGCCGATTTCACGGTCGAGATCATCGTGACCGCCGCCGCCTGAGCGGATCCTTCAACGTCGAACTGTAACCGTTTGAAAAATAACGATTCAACTGGCTTTACGGCGTTTCGGGATAGGCTTGAAACCTCCCATATCACTTTTCGCCCAGGGCCGAAGGGAGGGGCCGCGAACAAGTGATTCAGGTATATCCCGAAGCGCTATAGGCCCGGCACTTTCGGCAGTCGTTTCCCTGATTGTGGCGCGCCGCGTGACGGAGTTTTTGAAAACTCCGGGCCGTTTTCTTTGAAGAAAACGCAAGGCTGGCGGCAGCACTTGTGCCTGGTTCCGGCGCTTTCGGCTGTCGTTTCCCTGATTGTGGCGCACCGCGCGCCGGAGTTTTTGAAAACTCCGGTCCGTTTTCTTTGAAGAAAACGCAAGGCTGGCGGCGGGGCTTGTGCCTGGTTCCGGCGCTTTCGGCTGTCGTTTTCCTGACCGTGCCTCGCCGCGCGCCGGAGTTTTTGAAAACTCCGGGCCGTTTTCTTTGAAGAAAACGCAAGGCTGGCGGCGGGGCTTGTGCCTGGTTCCGGCGCTTTCGGCTGTCGTTTTCCTGACCGTGCCTCGCCGCGCGCCGGAGTTTTTGAAAACTCCGGGCCGTTTTCTTTGAAGAAAACGTAAGGCTGGCGGCGGCGCTTGTGCCTACATCGTTTCGGGATAGGCTTGAAACCTCCCATATCACTTTTCGCTTTGGGCCGAAGGGAGAGCGAACAAGTGATTCAGGTATATCCCGAAATACTATCGTGTCAGCGGCGGCGGCTTTCCTGGGCGTTCAGCGCCCCCTCGACCCGGATCACCCGGACATTGCGCAGCTGCTGATCGGTCAGTTTGCGCCCCGCGGTGACTTCACGGGTCGGTTTGGTGCCGACCGGCGTGTTCTTGTCGGGCCGCACACCTTCCAGACGATAGATCAGAACGCCGTCTACCGGCTCTTCTTCTTCGTTCTGGGGTGTCAGCTGCACCGCATAGATGCCCTGCCGCGCGGCCAGCCCGGTGGCCCGGATGATCGCGCCGCCGGGAATGGGCTCCACCGTCAGATCGGTGATCTGTTCAAAGGGACGGCCCAGATAGGGTGCTTCTTCCTTGCCGGCCCGCGAAAGGAAACCGCCGCGTCGCGGGATCAGCGGATTGGTCTGTTCCGGCGCGACAGAGGTTGCCACGGAGCGCGACTTGCCAAACCAGTTGAACGGGTTGACCCGACTGTCGCGGATCGCCCCACAGGCCGAAAGTGTGAGTGTGAGGACCGCCAAAAGGGTCAGGGTCTTGCGCATGGTGCCGCCTCGGGTGTTTTCTTGATCTTTGACTAGCCTATTCCCCGGTCCTTGGGAAGGGGGTGGACCTTTGCCGGGCTGCTGCTTACCTCTGACCACACGCGCAGTTACAAAGGACCCCGATCTATGGCCACCGCCGCATTCGAAGAACTTGTCGAGGATTTCGAATTCCTGGATGACTGGGAGGACCGGTATCGGCATGTCATCGACCTGGGCAAGGCGATGGATCCGCTGGAGGAAGCCCTGCGCGTGCCCGCAACCAAGGTGGACGGCTGCGCCAGCCAGGTCTGGCTGCATGCCCAGTTCGACGATGGCACGCTGCATTTCGACGGGGCCAGCGATGCGATGATCGTGTCCGGCCTGATCGCGGTGCTGCGGGTGCTTTACAACGGGCTGACCCCGGCCGAAGTCGTCGCCGTTGATGCGCGCGCCGAAATGGGCCGCCTGGGTCTGAACGATCACCTGTCGGCGCAGCGTTCCAACGGGCTGCGCGCGATGATCGAACGGATCAGAGAGACTGCCGCGCAGACGGCGTGAGGGCGGCAGCGTCGCGGCGGCGCTGCAAATGTAGGATGAGCCGGACAGGGCCGCTGTCCTCCTGGCGTTTTGCCCGCCCCGGATTGCCCCGCCCGGCCAGCGCCTCAGGTCGGTCCGGTGTTCGGGGGCTGAAGACCGGCCAGCGCCGTTTTCAGGTCACCATAGCCGGTATAGCGCCGCTCGAACGCCAGCCCCAGAACCTCGGCACAGGCGCGGGCCTTTTCCGTCAGTTCGGGGTCGTCGGTCTGCGCCTGATAGACCAGCTTTTCGTAATTGCCGAAATACATGTCCCGCAGTTCCGGATGACGGTCCAGCCCCATGGGTTTCATGATGAAGGCATCGAACTGACGGACCAGAAAGTCGGTCAGGTAAAAGCTGGTGAATTCTTCCTCCGCCTTGGCGGCAAAGGCGTCGTTGCCTTCGAAAAAGCTGTAGCAATGGGGCCCTGCAACCATTTCGACCCCCATTTCCGCACAGGCCGCCTGCAACAACCCGCCGGTGCCGCAATCGGCATAGACCACAAAGATGCTGTCATAACGGTCGCGGTGCCTGGCGACACTCTCGCGCACGGCGGCCGTGATCTTTTCGGGGTAGAGGTGGTATTTGGCGGGCAGGCAGGTCAGGTCCAGATGGGTCCAGCCATTGGCCTGTTTCAGGGCCAGGATCTCGCGCGCCAGCGCCCCGCAGGCGATCAGCAGGATCGAGCCCGCGCCCTTTGCCCGCAGGCCGGTTTCGGTCAGCTGGTCGAGGTCGGGCAGGGGTGTCGCGCGGTCTGTCACAATTCTAACCAATGCGTGTGGGTGTCTCTGTGTCGTTGCACGCTGCCACGGAAGGCGCGTAACTGGCTAGGTCAGATACGACATTTCAGACAGGGATGGAACCAATGGCAGTTTACTCGAACAAGGCGGGATTGAACACGGGCACGCTTGGGCTGATGTTCATATCGGGCTGTTTCGCGACGATGGCGTTTGATCTCTGGGGGCAGGTGGTCAGCCCGGGCCTGGGCTTTGCCAATCTGTCGCCGCACGGGCTGGCCAAAAGCCTGTTTGGCGCGCTGGGGCTGCCGAATGGCGATTTCGCGGGCTATTTCATGCATTTCTATCTGGTGGGGCTGATCGGATACCCGGTGGGCTGGCTGTTTATCTTCAAACCGGTCTGGGACCGGGTGATCGGCAAGGGTCGGCCCTGGATCGTGCCGGCGGCGGTCTATGGCTTTGGCCTCTGGGTCTTTGCCATCGGCGGGATCACGGCGATTGCGGGCCTGCCGTTTTTCCTCAATTTCACCGGAATCACCTGGGTCGCTCTGGTGGGGCATGTCCTTTACGGCATTGTCATGGTGGCGGTGATGGTCTGGCTGACACGCGGCAGGGCCTGATCCTATTTCTCTCTGGACCGGCCGCGCAGCAGCCGGACCAGCACAATGACCAGCAGGGCCAGCGGCACCAGCGCCAGAGCGGATTGTGGCAGGCTGAGGGCCGGGGCGGCAAGCATAGCCAGCCAGATGGTGACCGCAGCGGCGGCAATCACCAGGGCAAGGAGCAGGGCAAGGTGCTTGAAGGGCATGGAACCTCTCTTTCAATCCCAAGGTAAGACTTGCCAGCCCATATAAAAGACCCGGGCAGGCAGGAGCCGCGACAAGGGGCAGCTCCCCCGGATACAAAAAGGCCCCCGAATCCGCTTCGGGGGCCTTGTCATTCAATAAGCCGGGCAGCGCACTCAGGCGGAGGCGGCCCTGTTGTGCTTGCGGTGCATCCAGGTCTTTGCGGTTTCCACCGCCACTGCGGCATCCCGGCAATAGGCATCTGCGCCGATGGCCTTGCCGAATTCCTCGTTCAGCGGCGCGCCGCCGACCAGAATGATGTAATCGTCACGGATGCCCTGTTCGACCATCGTGTCGATCACGACCTTCATATAGGGCATGGTGGTGGTCAGCAGGGCGGACATGCCAAGGATGTCGGCACCCTCGCGGTCCAGCGCCTCAAGATAGTTTTCCACCGGGTTGTTGATGCCCAGATCGACAATCTCGAAACCCGCGCCCTCCATCATCATGCCGACAAGGTTCTTGCCGATGTCGTGAATGTCGCCCTTCACGGTGCCGATCACCATCTTGCCGATGGTCGGCGCGCCGGTTTCGGCCAGCAGCGGCTTGAGGATGGCCATGCCGCCCTTCATCGCATTGGCGGCCAGCAGCACCTCGGGGACAAAGAGGATCCCGTCGCGGAAATCGGCGCCGACAATGGTCATGCCGCCGACCAATGCCTTGGTCAGGATGTCATAGGGCTCCCACTTGCGTTCCAGAAGGATGTTTACGCCCTCTTCGATCTCTTCCTTGAGACCGTCATAGAGGTCGTCGAACATCTGCTGTACAAGCTCTTCGTCATCGAGTTCGGAGAGGATGATATCTTCGTCGTCAGACATGGTGGTTCCTTCTGCCGTCTGTGCAGGTGCGGTGCGCTTTTGCCTACATGTCACGAAATCCCCCGGTCAGAAGAGCGAATTGCGACATCGACCGCGTAAAGCGCGACGCGATCCGGTCCAGACTACGCTTTTTCGCGCAGGGGAGACAAGGCGCGCAAGTGTACCGGGCGGCGGATTTGCATTGTCCGCGTTCTCATTTTGTTCTAGTGTCGGGCATGGACAGGGAAGATCGGCGATTCAAGGTGGTCGGGCGCGCGGCGGGCAGCAACCATGCCGGGCGGTTCGAGCGGCATGAAAGGGTGCAGGTCGATGACGGCTGGACGCCGGAAACCGATCTGCCGGTGCTGCGCACCCAGACCGCGATCGAGGTGCCGCGCAGGCTGATCACCTACAACAGTTCGCCCGATCTGCCCTTTGACCGGTCGATCAACCCTTATCGCGGCTGCGAACACGGCTGTGTCTATTGTTTCGCACGTCCCAGTCACGCCTATCTCGGTCTTTCGCCGGGTCTGGATTTCGAAACCCGCCTGGTGGCGCGCCCCGATGCGCCACAGGTGCTGAAGCGGGAACTGGCCGCCAGATCCTACAAGGTGGCGCCGATTGCCATCGGCACCAATACCGACCCCTATCAGCCGATCGAACGGGAGCATGAGATCATGCGCGCCTGCCTGCGGGTGCTGTCCGATGCGGGACATCCCGTTGCCATCGTGACCAAGGGGGCGCTGATCGAACGCGACATCGACATTCTGGAGGACATGGCCCGGCGCGGGCTGGTGCGGGTCGGCATCTCGGTGACCACGCTGGATGCCAGGCTCAGCCGGTTGATGGAGCCGCGCGCACCCGCGCCGCAGCGGCGGCTGCAGATGATCCGGTCGCTCTCCGGGGCGGGGATTCCGGTGCGGATCATGGCCTCTCCGATGATCCCGGCGCTGACCGATCCGGAGCTGGAAAACATCCTGCGGGCGGGCCGGGATGCTGGGGCGCGCCATGCAAGCTGGATCATGCTGCGCCTCCCGCGTGAGGTTTCGCCGCTGGTGCAGGACTGGCTGGCGCAGCATTTCCCGGACCGGGCGGGGCGCATCATGTCGCGCCTGCGCGAGATGCATGGCGGCCGCGAATATGATGCCAGCTGGCACCGCCGGATGCGCGGCGAGGGTCCCTATGCCGAGATGGTCGCGCAGCGCTTCAACGTGGCGGTCAAACGCCTGGGCCTGAAGTCGCGCGGCAGCCCGATGCGCTGCGATCTGTTCCAGCCGCCACAAAAGGAAACCGCGCAGATGTCACTGTTTTAGCGGGTGGGGCGCAAGCCGGGCCGCTCCCCGGCTTTTCGAAGCGCAGCGCGCGCCACGTTAACGGAATAAAAATGAATGTTAACAATGTGTTGCGTAACCCACGGGTTAACCGCCTGCCAGTTCTGCCGCCCCGCCGTGCCGGGGTCAGCCCCTCTGTCAGCCCCTGCGGCGCCCCTTGCGCGGCGCGCGCACCGGTCCCTGGCCGTCGGTGCCATCGCTGGCAGAGGAGAAATCACCCAGCGTCGCGACGATCTCCTCAAGGGTCGGGGCCGCGCCCCTGGGCTGGCTGTCCAGTGCCGCGCGCATCGCCACCAGATGCTCCGGCATGGTGCCGCAGCAGCCGCCGATGATCGTGGCCCCGCAATTGCGCGCCATCACCGCGTATTTGCCCATCAGTTCCGGCGTGCCGTCATAATGGATGTGACCGTCATGGTATTTCGGAATGCCCGCATTGCCCTTGGAGATGATCGGCAATGTGCCACCCTTGGCGGCAAAGCCCAGCACCGTGCGCAACAGGTCCGATGCCCCGGTGCCGCAATTCGCGCCGTAGGCCATCGGCCGGTTGTCCAGCCCATGCACCATGTCGACCATCGCTTCCGAGGTGACGCCCATCATCGTGCGCCCGGCGGTGTCGAAACTCATCGTGCCGCACCAGTCCAGACCGGCCAGGGCAAAACCTTCGGCGGCGGCCTTGTATTCTTCGGGGGCGCTGATCGTCTCCAGCCAGCCGATGTCGACCCCGCCGGCCTTCAGCCCGTCGGCGGCCTCGTGAAACATCTCCACCGCTGATGCATGGCTGAGGGTGCCGACCGGCTCCATGATTTCGCCGGTGGGGCCGACCGACCCGGCCACGATCACCTTGCGCCCGGCGGTATCCGCCACCTCGCGCGCCAGTTCGGCCGAGACCCGGGCCAGTTCGTGCACCCGCTTTTCCGCGCCATGCAGTTTCATGCGCGAGGCATTGGCGCCGAAGCTGTTGGTCAGGAACAGGTCGCTGCCGCTGTCCACCGCGCCGCGGTAGAGCTTGATGATGTTCTGCGGCTCTTCGACGTTCCACATCTCGGGCGCATCGCCGGACATCAGCCCCATGTTGAACAGGTTGGTCCCGGTGGCGCCATCGGCCAGCAGAAAGCCTTTTTCGGCAAGAAGGTCGGTGAATGCATTAGACATCAGGTATACTCCGCGCGTGGTTCCCTGCCTATTTCACGCAGCCCGCCCTGGGGCAAGTTCATATTCTTCATCACCTTCATGAAGCGGGCCACCACCCGCCAGCGCGGGCGGATGATGGATCTCGCGGGTGAGGTCGGCCAGGCAGAGCGCCAGCGCCGCACGGCTTGGTGCCGCGACATAGCGGGGCGACCAATGGGGGGCGAAACCGGATTTGAACTGCCGCAGCCCCGCGGCACCGGCGCGCGCCAGCAGCTGCGCGCGCATGGGGGCGAGCAGCGGATGCGCCAGCGCCGGAATATCCGGCACCGCGGCAAGGCTGAAGCCGCTTGACCCGTCGGCACGCGCCGCCTCCAGCGCGGCGATCACCAGCGCCTGCATCGTCCCGGCGGGGGTTTTCGCCGACAGGCGCATCAGGTCCAGCGCCATATCATGGGCGCCCGCGTGGAAGCTGGCAAAGCCCAGCAACCTGTCATCCTGCCAGGCCAGAAAGACCTGCTGACCCGCGATGTAATCGGGGCAGAACCGCCCCATGGTGCCGCCCCGCGCGGGGCCGTTGCGGCGCTGCCAGCAGGCATCAATCGCCGCCATCGGCGCCAGCGGCAGCACCCCGGCCTGCTGCACAAGGACCCCCGCCTTTGCCGCCTGGCGCAGCTTGCGGCGCAGGCCCCGGCAGGCGGGTTGGTGCAGATCGAAGGTCTGCGGGTCCAGCAGCGCCTCCTGCGCGATGCGCAGCACCTGCCAGCCCGCCGACCGGGCAAGCGCTGCCTCGCGGGCGGTGCATTTGTACAGGCAGGCCAGCCGGTTGTCGTGCCGGGCCTGGCGCTGCAGCGCGGTGAGGGACTCAACGGTCGCCAGCGGCGCGGCACCGGGCAGCACGACCAGCGCCTGACCGATGCGCCAGAGCGCCATGTCGCGGCCGCCCAGCCGCGCGACCCGGCCGCCGTTCTGCCGCAAGAGACTCAGTTCCGCGCGTCCCGCGCCATGGGGGCGCGGCGCGGGCGGGGCGGGCAGGTTCAGCGACAGCGGGCGGAGCAGGGCGAGCGCGCCAAGGACGGCGGGCAGCGCATAGTAGAGCCCGCGATAACCCATGATCGCGCCGATCAGCATGGCATCCGGGACCTGCGGCAAGAGGCTGAGCAGGACAAGTTCAAAGGGGCCGACCCCGCCCGGCGCACCGGACAGCAGCCCGGCCCCATAGGCCAGCAGGAAGACCGGGACAAAGCTGCCGAAACCCAGGGTGCCTGCCGGGATCAGCAGGTAGAGGACCAGCGCCGCCGCCAGCAGGTCCAGCGCCGCCCAGAGCAGGATGGCACCAAGTGCCGGCAGTGTCGGCAGGCCAGCGCGCCACCGGGGGTGACCTGGGTGCGGACCGAAAGCCATCAGCCCCGTACAGAGCGGCAGACCGGCCAGCGCAACCATGGCAGGCAGCGTGGTCCAGCCCGGCGCGGGCAGAACGACGCAGGCCAGCGCGGTGATCCAGAGCCAGGCGGCCAGAAAGCTGAGCGACACAAAGAACGAAAGCTGCAACGCGCGGCGAAACCCCAGACCGGGCAACAGGCGGTGGCGCACCAGCGCCCCGGTGATCACGCCGAAGCCGAGGGTCTGGGCCAGGGCAATGGCCATGGTGCCGCTCAGCCGGGCGACCCGTGGCGGCACCCGGGTGCCGAAATGGCGGTGCGACAAACCGTCATAACGCCCCACGGCCCAGAAACCGATCGCAACGCAACCCAGCGCCAGCAGGATGTTGACCGCGCCAATGCCGGACAGGCTGGCGGGCAAGGCGGCGGGCATGTCATCGCCCACCTGCTGACGGACCAGCCAGAGACAGCCCGCCGTAAGGGCCAGCGGCACCACAAAACGTGCCCCCCGCGCCAGATGCCGCGATGCCACCGCGATACGTGCCATGATCCCATGTCCCCCATGCCTTGCCTGCGGGGCGACAATAGGGGGCGGTGGCGGTCAAAAGGTTAAACCGCCGCCATCACAAACAAAAACGCGCCTTCCATTTGAATGAAAGACGCGTTGAATTTTCAAGCCTTTGCAGCGGGTTTATGGCGGGATCCGGTTTCAGTCGGTCTCGTTCAGGATCTGGGCCTTGGCCTCGGTCATCAGGGCGGCCATCCGGGCGCGGATCGTCGCCTCGTCCGCCTTGTCGCCCAGATCGCCCGAGACCTTGCGAAAGACGTCTTCGTGGCCTGCTTCCTCGAAGTCCGCCTTGACCACCTCGCGGGCATATGCCTGCGCCGCATCGCCGGTCTTACCCATCAACTCCGCCGCCCAGAGGCCCAGCAGCTTGTTGCGCCGTGCCTCGGCCTTGAACTGCATTTCCGCGTCATGTGCAAATTTGCTCTCGAACGCTTTTTCGCGGTCTTTCATCGTGGTCATCGGGTTCTCTCCCTGGCAATGATCGTTCTGAATTTAAATGTGGGTGCTGGGGCGGACGGGCGCAAGGGAAAACCGGCCCAAGGCATGCTTGCGGTGTGCGCACCCATAGACTAAGAGGAGCGCAAACGGGCCTTGCTTCTCTTCTAGCGGCTGGCCCCCTTGCGGAAAGGACGCCCATGGCCCGGCGCACCAAGATTTACGAAGGCAAAGCGAAAATCCTCTACGAAGGCCCCGAACCCGGCACCATCGTTCAGTACTTCAAGGACGACGCCACCGCCTTCAACGCGCAGAAGAAAGACGTGATCGAAGGCAAGGGCGTGTTGAACAACCGCCTGAGCGAATTCTTCATGACCGGGCTGAACCAGATCGGGGTGCCCACGCATTTCATCAAGCGTCTGAACATGCGCGAACAGCTGGTACGCCAGTGCGAGATCATTCCGCTGGAAGTGATCGTGCGCAATTTCGCCGCCGGGACGATGGCCAAGCGGCTGGGGATCGAGGAAGGGCTGCAGCTGCCGCGCCCGATCGTCGAATATTGCTACAAGGACGACAAGCTGGGCGATCCGCTGGTCACCGAGGAACATATCGCGGCCTTTGGCTGGGCCAGCCAGCAGGACATGGACGATATCCTGAGCCTCGCCCTGCGGGTGAACGACTTCCTCAGCGGTGTGATGATGGCGGTCGGTATCAAGCTGGTGGATTTCAAGATCGAGATCGGCCGTGTCTATGACGGTGATTTCCAGCGCCTGATTGTCGCCGACGAGATCAGCCCGGACAGCTGCCGGTTGTGGGACATCGAGACCGGCCAGAAGCTGGACAAGGATGTGTTCCGCCGTGACCTTGGCTCGCTGACCGACGCCTATACCGAAGTGGCGCGGCGGCTGGGTGTGATGCCCAAGTCTTCCACGCCGATTTCCAAACCGAAGCTCATCAACTGAGGCGGAAGACAATCAGGGCGGGCAGGGCGCCTGCGTATTTTGGCATAAAGAAGCGAGGGGACGCGCCATGAAAGCACGGGTGCATGTGATGTTGAAGAACGGGGTCCTGGACCCCCAGGGCGAGGCCGTGCGTCATGCGCTTGGCGCGCTTGGCTTTGACGGGGTGAACGGGGTGCGTCAGGGCAAGGTGATCGAACTGGACCTGGCCGAAGGCACCACCGAGGCCGATGTCACGGCCATGTGCGAAAAGCTGCTGGCCAACACGGTGATCGAATCCTACGCGGTGGAGCTTTCCTGATGCGCGCGGCGGTTGTCGTCTTTCCCGGATCGAACTGCGACCGCGACCTTGCGGTGGCCTTTCGCGCCGCCGGGGCCGAGGTCGAGATGGTCTGGCACAAGGACAGCGCGCTGCCCGAGGGGATCGACATGGTCGGCATTCCCGGCGGCTTTTCCTATGGCGACTACCTGCGTTGCGGCGCCATTGCCGCGCAATCGCCGATCTGCGGCGCGGTCAGGGCCCATGCAGAGCGGGGCGGTTATGTGCTGGGGGTCTGCAACGGCTTTCAGGTGCTGACGGAAACCGGGCTGCTGCCGGGTGCGCTGCTGCGCAATGCGGGGCTCAAGTACATCTGCAAGACCGTGGGTCTGAAGGTGGAGACATCGCAGAGCGATTTCACCTCCGCCTATAACGCCGGTGACGTGATCGACATTCCCATCGCACATCATGACGGCAATTATTTTGCCGATGCCGATACCATCGCCCGGTTGCAGGACGAAGACCGCGTCGCCTTTACCTATACCGACAATCCCAACGGGGCGCAGGCCGATATCGCCGGCATCCTGTCACCGAACCGCAGGGTGCTGGGCATGATGCCGCATCCGGAGCGGGCGGCGGATGCGGGGCATGGCGGAACCGACGGGGTGGCGCTCTTCCGCGCATTGGCAGGGGCGCTGGCCACGGCCTGACTTGAGTGCGCGGTGCCTTGCGCGTAAATTGCGCAGATGGCGGAAGCAACAGACAAACGACGAACCTTGACGGTCTCCTGGCGGGTCCGGGTGGCCATTGGCGTGCTGATGTTGCTGGCGGTGGCCGTGATCTCGGTCACCAACAGCCTGCTGACCGACCGTTTTACCGACAGCACCCGCAGCCGCGCGGAACTGCGGATTGCGCTTTATTCGGGAAACCTGCTGGCCGAATTGCGCCAGAACGCCATTGTGCCGCAGCTGCTGGCGCGTGACCCCACGCTGATCGGCGCGCTGCAGACGGCAGATTATTCGCTTTCAACCCAACGGCTGATCTCCTTTGTCGAGGAAATCGGGGCGGCCTCGCTGATGCTTTATGATCTGGACGGGCGCACCGTGGCTGCAACCGACCGCAACCGGCTGGGATCGAACCATCGGTCGAATGCCTATTTTGTCGATGCGATCCGGTCGAATGCCACCATCTTCAGCACCATCAAGGTGGATGGCGGCGGCTATAAGTTCATGTATTCACGGCGGATTCAGGATGGCGGCACCACGCTGGGGGTGATTGCCGTCGAGGTGGATCTGCAAAAGTTCGAACGCGCCTGGGCGGGCATTTCGGATGCGGTGATCGTGATGGACAGCGCCGGAGAGATCATTCTGGCGACCGAGCCGCGCTGGCGTGGCCGGACCGAGCCCGAGGCGCTGTCGACCCAGCCTGCGCGCAGCGCCATCGAACGCGCGATCAAGGTGACCGCGGACTGGACCGCGCTGCCCCCCGATGCCTATCTGCAGGGCGAGGCGGTGATGCGGCTGGAAAACAAGATCCCGTTCCGGGGCTGGCGCATGACCAGCTACACCACCTATGCCTCGGTCCGCGAGAAGGTGAACGGCGTGCTGGCGCTGGAGGTGATGGCATTTGCCATCCTGCTGGCGCTGGCCTTTTACTTCCTCAGCCGCCGCACGGCGGGCAGGCTGGCGATTTTCCAGCGTGAGTCGGCCAAGCTTCGGGCGCTGAACGCCGCCCTGCAGCGGGAAATCGCCGAGCGCAAAAGGGTGCAGGAAACCCTGGCGGTGGCCGAACAGACGCTGGAACAATCCAGCAAACTGGCGGCGCTGGGGGAAATGTCGGCCGCGGTGAGCCATGAGTTGAACCAGCCGCTGGCCGCGATGAAGACCTATCTTGCTGGCGCGCGGCTGTTGTTGCGGCGCAACCGGCCCGAGGAGGCGCTGTCCTCTTTCGGGCGCATCGACGATCTGATCGAGCGGATGGGAGCGATCACCCGGCAGCTGAAATCCTATGCCCGCAAGGGGCAGGAGGCCTTTTCACCGGTGGACATGGCGGCGGCACTTGCCTCAAGCCTGTCGATGATGGAACCGCAGCTGCGCCAGCGGCAGGTCCAGATCAGCCGCATCCTGCCCGATGCGCCGGTGATGGTCATGGGCGACCGGATGCGGATTGAACAGGTGATGGTCAACCTCTTGCGCAATGCGCTCGACGCCACCAAGTCTGAAAGGAACCCGCATGTGGAGATCATGCTGAGCGCGGGTGAGACGGCGACACTGACAGTGCGCGACAACGGGCCGGGGATCGAGGACCTCGACGCGCTGTTCGAACCGTTCTACACGACCAAACAGCCCGGCGACGGCGTTGGTCTGGGCCTTGCCATCTCAAGCGGGATCGTGACCGATCTGGGCGGAAGGCTGACGGCTCGGAACGGACAGGGCGGTGGCGCAGTTTTTGAAATGCAACTGCCCATTCTGGGCGATACGAACAATATGGAAGCGGCGGAGTAAACGGCTATGGCACAGGCAATGAAGATCGCGATTGTCGATGACGAACAGGACATGCGGCAGTCGATCAGCCAGTGGCTGGCGCTGTCGGGATATGACACGGAGACCTTCGGGTCGGCCGAGGATGCGCTGAAGAAGCTGGGGCCGGATTACCCCGGCATCGTGATTTCGGACATCAAGATGCCCGGCATGGACGGCATGCAGTTCCTGAAAAAGCTGATGGGCAATGACAGCGCGCTGCCGGTGATCATGATCACCGGGCATGGCGATGTGCCGATGGCGGTCGAGGCGATGCGCGTCGGGGCCTTTGACTTTCTCGAAAAACCCTTCAACCCGGACCGGATGAACGAACTCGCCAAGAAGGCGACCCTGGCGCGGCGGCTGGTGATGGACAACCGCGCATTGCGGCGTGAACTCTCCGACGGCGGCCAGCTGATGAAAAAGCTGATCGGCCAGAGCCCGGTGATGGAGCGTCTGCGCGAGGATATCCTCGATCTGGGGCAGGCCGATGGCCATGTACTGATCGACGGTGAAACCGGCACCGGCAAGACGCTGGTGGCCCATGCGCTGCATGCGGTGGGCAGCCGCGCGGGCAAGAAATTCGTGCTGGTCAGCTGCGGCGCGCTGGAGGAAGACGCGCTGAGCAAGCGGCTGTTTGGCCCGATGCTGCCCGAGGACACGCAGTTGCCCGCCATCGAAGAGGCGCGCGGCGGCACCCTGGTGCTGGAGGACATAGAGGCGTTGTCGGAAACCCTGCAGGCGCGTCTGCTGAGCGTGATCAACGAACAGGGCACCCCGGCGGAAACCCGGATCGTGGCGATCTCCAACCTGCAGGAAGCGGGCCGCACCTCGGAAGATGCGCTGCGGTCGGATCTGTTCTACCGCCTTGCGGCGCTCAGGATCACCGTGCCGCCGCTGCGCCAGCGGGGAGAGGATATCCTGACATTGTTCACCCGGTTGTCGGACCAGTTTGCCGATGAATATGGCTGTGACGCGCCGCAGGTCAGCGCGCAGGAAGCCGCGCAACTGTTGCAGGCGCCCTGGCCGGGCAATGTGCGTCAGCTGATCAATGTGGCGGAACGCGCGGTGCTGCAATCGCGGCGCGGATCGGGGACCATCGCATCGCTGCTGATGTCCGATCATGACGAGATGCAGCCGGTGATGACCACGGAAGGCAAGCCGCTGAAGGAATATGTGGAAGCCTTCGAGCGGATGCTGATCGACAACACGATGCGCCGCCACAAGGGCTCCATCGCCAGCGTGATGGACGAGCTTTGCCTGCCCCGGCGCACCCTGAACGAGAAGATGGCCAAATACGGGCTGCAACGCTCGGATTACCTGTAACCCTGACGCATCAGGCCGCCCATGGGGCGGCCTGATGGAAATTCTTTCAAAAGAATTTGCCCGGAATTTTTGAAAATTCCGGCCCCCGGTCAGCCCCGGCGGTTTTCCACGATGGTCTGAGCCTGGCCTTCGTCATTGGTGAAGCAGGTCCAATAGGGGGCGTTGGGCACATTCACGATATACTGGTTGATCTCGATGATCGGGATGGTTGTGTTGATCGCGGCACCGCTCACGCCGGTTTCCTTCTCCACCGCCGCTATGCAGCTCTTGGTGGCGCGCAATTCCGCCCGCGCAACCGGGTCATTGGCCACGGCAACCTCGTCACAGGCGACAAGCGCCAGCAGTGACAGGAAAAGGGCGGGGCGCAGAAGTCTTGGCATGGCAGGTCCTTTGGTATCAGGGCGACCGGCAGAGGGCCGCAAAATGCAATTTGGCGCGTGCACCGTGCAGCCGGTTTGCGCGCAGGGACTGTCCCCAAGCGGCTGCGTGTTGTCAAGCTTTGCCCGGGTTTCAACTCCATTCGATATAAACGGGGACGATTGCCCATTGTCATTTGCCCCCCAAACCTCTTAACTGCACAGAGGGGGGACTGGAGCGTCAATGCGCCAATCCGACACCCCGCAATGAGTTTCGCTGTTTTCGCGCGCCCCACCGGGGCCGCCTGAACAGGCCGATTGGGCCGGAAACGGCCAAAGAACCGCTGACGGTCCGGGCAATGCCCCCTGAAAAACCGCAGTAAATAATGGGTATGGCCCCTTTCGGGGGGATTCATATCGGAGAAGAAACGCGATGACGCGCGCGAGTGCCAAGAGCAGACGATCAGAGGCCGGTTCCGGCCCCGTTTTTGCGCCGTCCCCCATCGCCCTGACAAGTCTCATCACGCAGCCCCTGGCGCCCCCCGGGCGGGCAGCGGCGCGCGTGTTGTGCAAAGTGGATTTATGCCTAAGAAAATGCTTATCGATGCCACCCACGCGGAAGAAACCCGTGTTGTGGTCGTGGACGGAAACAAGGTTGAGGAGTTCGATTTTGAATCCGAAAACAAACGCCAGCTTGCTGGCAACATCTATCTCGCAAAGGTAACACGGGTCGAACCGTCGCTGCAGGCGGCGTTTATCGATTACGGCGGCAACCGTCACGGTTTCCTCGCCTTTTCCGAGATTCATCCCGATTACTACCAGATTCCCGTAGCCGACCGTCAGGCGCTGCTGGAAGAGGAACGCGCCTATGCCGAGGCACAGGCGGCCCGCGAGGAAGAGGAGGACAAGCCCAAGCGGTCGTCCTCCCGGTCGCGGTCGCGCAGCCGGTCCAGTTCCAAGGCGGCGGATGTCACAACCCAGGATGCAACCACATCCAGTGATATCAACGGCATGGAAACCGTCGATCTGTCCGAGGATGACGAGGTCGATGTGCGCGAGGACGAGGCTTCCTCTCCGATGGAGCGGGTTGGCGAGACTCCGGTTGAAACACCTGCCGTCGGCGAAGACGAGCAGGACGACGACCGCAGCGATGACGACCGCAATGATGACGACGCCGAAAATGGCGATGCCTCCGAAAACGATGACAGCGGTGAAGAGGACGGCGCTGACGCGCGCGGCAATGACAACAGTGGCGATGCTTCGGACAAGGACGACAGCATCGAATCCGTTGCCGAGGAAGACGACAGCGAAGATATCCGCCCGGTGCGCAAGCCCCGGCCCAAGCGCTACAAGATCCAGGAAGTCATCAAGGTCCGTCAGATCCTGCTGGTTCAGGTCGTCAAGGAAGAGCGTGGCAACAAGGGTGCGGCGCTGACCACCTATCTGTCGCTGGCGGGCCGGTACTGCGTGCTGATGCCCAACACCGCCCGTGGCGGCGGCATTTCGCGCAAGATCACCAATGCGGCGGACCGCAAGAAGCTCAAGGAAATCGCAAACGAGATCAAGGTGCCCCAGGGGGCCGGGCTGATCGTGCGCACCGCCGGGGCGAAACGCACCAAGGCCGAGATCAAGCGCGATTACGAATACCTGCAGCGCCTGTGGGAACAGATCCGCGAGCTGACGCTGAAAAGCATGGCACCCGCCAAGATCTATGAGGAAGGCGACCTGATCAAACGCTCGATCCGCGACCTTTACAACCGCGACATCGACGAGATCCATGTGGAGGGCGAGCGCGGCTACCGCATCGCCAAGGACTTCATGAAGATGATCATGCCGTCCCATGCCAAGAACGTGAAACGCTATGAGGAGCGGCTGCCGCTGTTTGCCCGCTATCAGGTGGAGACCTATCTCAGCGGCATGTTCAATCCGACGGTGCAGCTGCCGTCGGGCGGCTATATCGTGATCGGCGTGACAGAGGCGCTGGTGGCGATCGACGTGAACTCCGGCCGGGCGACCAAGGAAGGCTCGATCGAGCAGACCGCGCTCAAGACCAACCTGGAGGCCGCTGACGAAGTGGCGCGCCAGCTGCGTCTGCGTGACCTCGCGGGGCTGATCGTGATCGACTTCATCGACATGGACGAGCGCAAGAACAACGCCGCCGTCGAGAAGCGGATGAAAGACAAGCTCAAGACCGACCGCGCGCGCATCCAGATTGGCCGCATTTCGGGCTTTGGCCTGATGGAAATGTCGCGTCAGCGTCTGCGCCCCGGCATGATCGAGGCGACGACGCAGCCCTGTCAGGCCTGTCATGGCACCGGTCTGATCCGCAGCGACGACAACCTTGCGCTGTCGATCATCCGCCAGATCGAGGAAGAAGGCACGCGCCGCCGGTCCCGCGAGGTGCTGATCAAGGCACCGGTGGCCATCGCGAACTTCCTGATGAACCAGAAACGCGAACATGTCGCGCAATGCGAGGCGCGCTATGGCATGTCGGTGCGGATCGAGGGTGATCCGCATCTGATCAGCCCTGAATTCAGCATGGAAAAATTCAAGACCGCGACACGGGTCGTGCCGCCGGCCAACCATGTGGTATCTGTCGATACCTCGCTGATGGACAAGATCGACGAGGATGACGCCGCCGCCGCGGAAGCAGCGGAACGGGCCGGGGAGGATGCCGTCGAGGAGACAGATGACCGCGGCGGGCAGAGCCAGTCCAGGGGGTCTTCCTCTGACAAGGGGTCGTCCTCTGACGGTGAGGGCAAGCCCAAGCGGCGTCGCAGGCGCCGGCGGAGCCGGTCCAAGAGCAAGTCGAACGGCGATTATCAGAATGGCGATCAATCCTCCGATGACAATGAATCGGATGATGAGGATCAATCTTCGGATGCCGATGCAGGCCAGGTAAGCCAGAGCGCCGCATCCGCTGAGGATGCGGCCACCGCAGGAGAGCCTGCGGCAGAGGAGGCCAAGGCCAGCGCAGAACCGGTCGAGGCGGAGACCAAGAAGAAACCCTCCACCCGCAGCCGGTCGCGCAGCACATCTGCCAAGGCGAAAGCCGAGGCCGAAGCTGCCCTCGATGCGGATGCCAGGACTTCGGCACCAGCGGAAGCCGGGGAAGCAGCGGATGCCGAGGCGGCGCCGAAGCCCAAGCCGAAAACCACCCGTTCGCGCAGCACGTCCAAGGCCAAGACTGCGCCAGCGGCGGATGACACTGCCAAGGCGGCCGCAACCAAGGAAACCACGGGCAAGGAAACCACGGCCAAGACCACTACGGCCAAGGAGACCCCTGCCAAGGAAACCGCGGCCAAGCCGAAAACCACCCGCAGCCGGGCCAAGCCGAAACCCAAGGTTGATCCCAAGGCGGAGACTGCGGCGGCACCTGTCGAGGCGGCAACGCCGGAACCCGTGGCCGAGGAAAAGCCGGAGGTGACGCCAAGCGTGGCACCGGTTGCACAGGCGGCTTCGACCCCCAGCGTGTCAGCCGAGCCCGAGCCCGCGCCCGAAGCGGCGGCGCCAGAACCCAAGGCGGCGGCGCCAGAACCCAAGGCGGCGGAGCCCGAAGCCAAGGCAGCTGAACCCGCGCCCGAGGCGGCACCGGAAGAGGTTGCCGAGAAAAAGCCGAAGAAACGCGGCTGGTGGTCGCTGGGCGGCTGACGCCGCAGCGCAGATCATGAATTATGGCGTCTGACGCCTAAAAAGAGGCGGGTCTTTGGGCCCGCCTTTTGCTATCCGCCCTTGCGCACGAGATAGAGCTGGGCGGCCCCGTCCTCGCGGGTTTCGACCAGGGTATGCCCCGCCTCGGCGCAGAAATGCGGCACGTCGATGATCGCTGCGGGATCATCCGCGCGCATGGCGATGCAATCGCCCGGTGACAGCGCGGACAGACGTTTGCGCAGTTTCAGCACGGGCAGGGGGCAGAGCAGCCCGATGGCATCGAGGTCTTGTGTGATCATACCGCCGGGATAAGACAGATGTTACACCCCGTCCACAGGCTTGTGACCGGCGCGGGGCGTGACGCGGCTGCGCAACGGGGGTAAGGGTGGCGCATGTTTGGTATCGAACTCATAGATGCGGGTCTTTTCCCTGCGATGCTGGTGGCGCTTCTGGCGGGGGTGATCAGCTTTCTCAGCCCCTGTGTGCTGCCGATCGTTCCACCCTATCTTGCCTATATGAGCGGCGTCAGCCTGGGCGATATGTCCAGTGTGGCTGCGGCGCGCAGGCGTGCGGTTGTGGCGGCGGTCTTCTTTGTTCTGGGGCTGAGCACGGTTTTCCTGATCCTGGGCTTCACCGCATCGGCATTTGGCGCGTTTTTCCTGCAAAATCAGGTGCTTTTCGCGCGAATCTCAGGTGTTGTGATCATTGTCTTCGGTCTGCATTTCCTCGGGCTGTTCCGCATTCCCTTTCTTGACCGCGAGGCGCGGCTTGATGCGGGTGACAAGGGCGGGTCCAGCTTTGGCGCCTATGTGCTGGGGCTTGCCTTTGCCTTTGGCTGGACGCCCTGCATCGGGCCGCAGCTGGGGGCGATCCTGTCTCTGGCGGCATCCGAGGCTTCCGTGACACGTGGCACGCTGCTGCTGGGGATCTATGCGGCGGGGTTGGGCATTCCCTTTCTGCTGGCGGCGATGTTCATCACCCGCGCCATGGGGCTGATGAACCGGATCAAGCCGCATATGGGGCTGATCGAGCGGATCATGGGCATCCTGCTGGTGCTGGTGGGGCTGGCGATGCTGACCGGGGCCTTCTCCGGCTTTGCCTTCTGGTTGCTGGAGACTTTTCCGGCGCTGGGGTCGCTGGGCTGAGGGCCACTCCTGAGCGATTGCTGTTGTCTTGGTGTGGTATATGCCTCTGCCGCTTTATGCCCGACATCTGCGGTCGCGGCAGCTTGCGATTGTTGTTCCTCAAATGAAGACATGTCATTTTTGACATGTCTACCAAGACCGGTCTGAAATGACATGTCATCGCAGACCTGTATAGAATGACATGTCTTCGCGGAGCGGTATCAAACGGCCCGGCCGCGCAGAACCTTTCGGCATGATCCGCCGTGTTTTACGGGCGCATGAGCGCCGGGAGGCACAGGGCCGATGGCCATGCCGCTTGCGCTAAAGCGCCTTACTCTCGCCTGGATTTCTGGCTAAACTCGCGCCAACAACGGGCGGCAGGCAATGAGCGAACAGGTGGAAAATCGGGTGGCGCGGCGTCGGGTGTTTTACATTCCCGGCTACGATCCCATCCATCCGCGCCGCTACCGGGAGCTGTATCGCAAGGAAAGCGCGGCCCAGGCGGCGATTTCGGGATATGAGATTGCCCTCAAGCCGAAACCCAAGGGTGGGAACTACGGCTGGCACGTCGATGCCACCATCGAGGCGGCAGATGTCGCTGCGGATGTGGAGGTGCTGGTCTGGTCCGACATCGTGCGCGACAGCATGAGCAATTCGATCCCCGCCACATACCTGCAATTGCTGCGCACGGCCTGGGTCTATATCGCCTCCGGCGCGCTCTGGCGGCTGATGAAGCTGCGCAAGGGGCCGGTGATCGCGGCACTCTATCCGGTGGGGATGCTGCTGGGGCAGTTGGGAATTGCGGTGGGTCTTGGCTGGTTGGCGGGCTTTGCGGTGGTCGCGCTGCAGCGCGGGTTCCTGCCGCAGGTTCCCACGGTGCTTGCAGTTGTCGCAGGGGCTGCCATCGGGGTTTTCCTGGCCGTTGCGCTGCTGCGTTGGTTCAAGAAGAAGGACAGCAGGTTCTTTGCCTATTACCTGATGCATGACTACGCCTATGGTGCCGCCACGCGCGGGGCCAATCCCGCCGCACTTGAAGCGCGGATGGCGGCATTCGGCGACAGCATCGCAGCGGCATTGCAGGAGGACGTGCAGGAAGTGCTGGTGGTGGGCCATTCATCGGGCGCGCATCTGGGGGTCTCGGTGCTGGCCGATCTGATCCGCGCGGGCCGGGTGCCGGATGACGGGCCTGCACTGTCCTTTCTGACGCTGGGGCAGGTGGTGCCGATGGTATCATTCCTGCCTGAAGCGCACCGGCTGCGGGCGGATCTGCAGTATCTCAGTGCCTGTGACGAGCTGACCTGGGTCGATGTCACCGCCCCCGGTGACGGCTGCGCCTTTGCGCTTTGCGATCCGGTGGCGGTGTCGGGCGTGGCCCCGGCCGGCAAGAAATGGCCGCTGGTGTTCTCTGCCGCCTTCACGCAGTCGCTCAGCCCCGCGCGCTGGAAGGCATTGCGCTGGCGGTTCTTCCGCCTGCATTTCCAGTACCTTTGCGCATTTGACCGGCCAAAGGACTATGATTACTTCCAGATCACCGCAGGGCCCCGGACCCTTGCCGCGCGCTATGCCGGGCGGCCGCCGTCGAAATCGCGCATCGACCGCCCGGTCAACAAATACACGTCGCTGGCCGCATGAGCCTGCCGCCGAAGCCCGCCAGCCGCCCTGACAAGGTCTCGCTCTGGCGTTATGCGCGGCTGTTTCGCGCCGATATCCTGTCAGCGCAGCCCGCGCGGCTTTACCGCGCCTGGATGGCTGAGTTCCGCACGCCCTTCTTCCGCAGCTACCTGATGAACCAGCCCGAGCTGATCAAGACGGTGCTGAAGGACCGGCCCGACGATTTCCCCAAATCGGACCGCATCGGCGAGGGGCTGCGCCCGCTGCTGGGCAATTCGGTGTTCCTGACCAATGGCGACACCTGGAAGCGCCAGCGCCGCATCATCGACCCGGCCTTTGAGGGGGGCCGCCTGCGCGAGACTTTTCCCGCCATGTGGGAGGCGGCAGAGGCGGCGGCGCAACGGCTGGCGCCCCATGCAGGCCAGGTGATCGAGATCGAGGCGGAGACCAGCCATGCCGCTGCCGATGTGATCTTTCGCACGCTGTTCTCGATCCCCATCGAACATCACCTGGCGCGGGAAGTGTTCGAGGAGTTCAAGACCTATCAGCGCAGCCAGCCGCTGCTGAATCTTGCCGCCTTTGTGCCGCTGCCCCGCTGGATGCCGCGTTTCTTTCGCCGCGGGACAAAGGCAAGCGCCGCCCGCATCCGCCGGCTGATCACCGCATTGACCAAAGGCCGGATGGAGGAGATTGCCACAGGCACCGCGCCCGACGATCTGGCGACCAAGATCATGACCACCGCCGACCCGGTGACCGGCGCGCGTTTTGACACCGAAGAGATGGTGGACCAGGTCGCCATCTTCTTCCTCGCGGGGCATGAAACCAGCGCCTCGGCCCTGGCCTGGACGCTGTATCTGCTGGCAACCCATCCCGACTGGCAGGACCGGCTGGCCGAAGAGGCGCAGGTGCTGGAGACCTGCGATTTTGCGGTGATGTCGAAACTCAGGCTCAGCCGCGATGTCTTTCGCGAGGCGCTGCGGCTTTATCCGCCGGTGCCGATGATGGTCCGGGAAAGCACCTGCCCGGAGCACTTCCGCGACCGCGATGTGAAACCCGGGGCGCAGCTGGTGCTCAGCCCCTGGCACCTGCACCGCCACGAAAGGCTGTGGGACAATCCGGATGGGTTCGACCCGGCGCGCTGGGGCACGGAAAACGGGCAGAAATGTCAGCGCGAGGCCTATATCCCCTTTTCCGCCGGGGCACGGGTCTGCACCGGGGCCGGCTTTGCCATGGTCGAGGGGCCGCTGATCCTGTCGCGCATCCTGCGCGATTACCGGGTGGCGGCGGTGCCGGGCAGGGTGCCTGTCCCCGTGGCGCATCTGACGGTGCGCTCTGAGCGCGGGATCTGGCTGCAGCTGACGCGCCGTTGAGGCACCCGGGCGCTTGCGGGGCCGTTTGCGCTATCATCCGGCACGCTCTCTACCATCGGTCGCCGTCTTGTCTTATGAACGATGCTGACAGGAATCACAGGACAGGCGGAGCTCTTCATGGCGATCAATTCAGCACAAAAGATGCAGATGACCAGCGGCAAGGGGTTCATCGCGGCCCTGGATCAATCCGGCGGCTCGACCCCCAAGGCGCTGAGCCTCTATGGCGTTGAGCCCGAGGATTACAACGGCGACGAAGAGATGTTTGCCGCGATGCATGCCATGCGCGCACGGATCATTCTGGCGGATGATTTCACCAGCGAGAAGGTGATTGGCGCGATCCTGTTCGAGCGGACCATGGATGCCGAGATCAACGGCAAGCCCGTTGCGCAGCTGCTGTGGGAAGACCGCCGGGTGGTGCCCTTCCTGAAGATCGACAAGGGTCTGGAAGAGACCGACCGCGATGTACAATTGCTGAAACCCATGCCCGGTCTCGAAGACTTGCTGGCCCGCGCGGCGGACAAGGGGATTTTCGGAACCAAGGAGCGTTCAGTTATCCATGCAGCGAACGAGGCGGGCATCGAGGCTGTTGTGGCGCAGCAGTTCGAAGTGGCCAGGACGGTCTGTGCGGCGGGACTTGTGCCGATCATCGAGCCGGAGGTGAACATCAACTCCGAAAGCAAGGCGGAGGCCGAGGCGATGCTGGCCCGCGCGCTGCTGGCACATGTTTCCGAGCTGGGGCCGGACCAGCTGGTGATGCTGAAGCTGACGATCCCCGAAGAGGACGGCATCTATGACACGCTTGCCGGGCATGACAATGTGCTGCGGGTGGTGGCGCTTTCGGGAGGCTATTCCACCGACGAGGCCTGCCGCCGTCTCAGCCGTAACCCGAAGATGATCGCGAGCTTCTCTCGTGCGCTGACCGAGGGTTTGAACGTGAAGATGTCGGATGCGGATTTCAACGCGGCACTGGGCGAGAATATCGGCAAGATCTACCGCGCTTCTGTCGGCTAGGGCGCCGGACTTTTCAAAAAGTCCGGTTCGTTTTCTTCAAAGAAAACGGGTTTTGGTGCGTCTGGCCGATGCAGGGGCTGTGAAGCGAGCTTCTTCGGTTCGGACCGGTGGATGCGGACTTTTCAAAAAGTCCGGGTCGTTTTCTTCAAAGAAAACGGGATTTGGTGCCTCTGGTTGGGACATGGGCAGTGAGGTGAGCCTCTTCGGTTCGGACCGGGTGGATGCGGACTTTTCAAAAAGTCCGGGCCGTTTTCTTCAAAGAAAACGGGATTTGGTGCCTCTGGTCGGAGCAGGTGCTGTGAGGTGAGCCTCTTCGGTTCGGACCGGTGGATGCGGACTTTTCAAAAAGTCCGGGCCGTTTTCTTCAAAGAAAACGGGTTCTGGTGCCTCTGGTCGGAGCAGGGGCTGTGAGGTGAATCTCTTCGGCGCGGACCGGGTGGATGCGGACTTTTCAAAAA